>JAQBPL010000100.1 GCA_028287545.1 Vulcanimicrobiota bacterium
CCCGGTCGCCGTCCGGCGAAGCGCCGTCCATGGGATTCTCCGCGCGCATCCTCCTCGATAGCGTCTCGCCGGCCGGCGTCCGCCTCACCACGATGGAAGTGCGCTACCCTCGCTTCATCCACAGCGAGCAGATGACGCACCGCGTGTTTTCCAGAAACGCCGCGAGTTCTCGTGCAATCCCGATCAAGAAGATGATCGATGCGGTGCGCTACGATCCGGCGATGCCGATCTGGTGGGGACGCAATCAGAGCGGGATGCAGGCGATGCAGGAGATCGACTCGTCGGCTCGCGTTGCGGCGGAAGCGGAATGGCGGCGCGCGCTCGAGGACGCGCTCGCGCATGCGGAGCGGCTGACCGCGCCCGACATCAACCTGCACAAACAGCTGGTGAACCGCATCCTCGAGCCGTTCGCGTGGATCACCGTGATCATCACCGCGACGGAATGGGCAAATTTCTTCACGCAGCGCACCCACGAGGACGCGCAGCCCGAACTCAAGCGCATCGCCGATCTGATGCTCGCGGCATATCGCGGCAGCACGCCGCGCCAGCTCGGGGTCGGTGATTGGCACACGCCGCTGATTCTCGGCGACGAGGAAGCGGCGCTCCCCCTCGAAGAGCGGCTCAAGATCAGCGTTGCGCGCTGCGCGCGCGTTTCGTACCTCTCGCACGACGGCACGCGCGACCACGCGAAGGACATCGAACTGTACGAGCGGCTCGTCGGCGGCGGCGCGAACGGCCACTGGTCGCCGTTCGAGCACGTCGCGACGCCGCTGGCCGACGGCGCCGAATGGTCGGGAAACTTCCGCGGCTGGGAGCAGTACCGCAAGCGTTTTGCGCAAGAGCACGCCTCGTCGTTTCCCGATGAGGCGCCCGTTGGGGCGTCGCGCTGAGGATCGTTCCGCGTCCACTTCCCTGGTGACCCTGTTCCGGCGCTGCGCGATCGCGCTCTTCGTTGCGGTCGCGCTGTTCGCGCTTGCGTCGCCGGCCGATGCCGCGCGCACGCGCCTCGACGCCCGGGTCGACGCGCTGACCTCGAGTCAGCTGCTGACCCGCGACCCCGCGGGATTGGTGGATTCCGGGCGTCAGCGGCGCGCGCGCGCGATCGCCGACCTTCGACACGGCGCGTCGGCGGGCTGGGGGCTCGCGCAGATCTTGGCCTTCTGGTGGCTCTGGCGTTCGGGGACCGCCGCACGGATCCGCGACGCGATGCGTCGCCGCACGCGCAGCCGCACGGCGCACCGCGCGGTGTTCGGCGCGGTGCTCGGCGCGATCGGCCCGCTCGCGGCTCTGCCGTTTGCGTTGGCGAGTTATCGTGTCGGCTTCAACGCCGGCGTCACCGACGAACGCCTCGACCAATGGTTTCTCGACTACGCGATCCGCATCGTCCTCGACGCGATCGTCGGCGCCCTCATCGTCACGACGGTGCTGGCGCTGGTCGAGCGCGTGCGCGTGTGGTACCTCGTGCTCGCCGCATTCTTCTATGCGGGCGCCGTCTTCGCGGTCTCGATGGCGCCGCTCGTGCCGCTCGGCACGCCGCACAAGACGACGCCCAAGGTCGTCGCCGCGGCCGGCGCCGATATCGCGCGAACGCTCGGCGTCCCAGGGAAACGGGTCGTGGTGCTCGCGACCTCGCGTCATGCCAACACGATGATGGCGCGGGCCGCGGGGATCGGCCCGACGGCGCAGGTCGACGTCGGCGACGTGACCTTGGTCCACATGACCCCGCCCGAGCTGCGCGTCGCGCTGGCAAACGCGTTCGCGCATCTGCGAAACGGCGACACGCTTCGGCTGACGCTCTTCGCGGTGACGCTGTTCGTGCTGAGCGCCGCGATCGCGGTGCTGCTCAGCGACCGGGTGGGCTTCCGCCGCGACGACGACGCGCTCTCGCGCCTGGCGCTCGTCGCGACGTTCCTCGGGCTCGTGCTGACCGTCGCGTACCCGCTCTACACCGCGTACGCGCGCAACCTCGTCACGCGCGCGGACTCCGAAGCACTTGCCGCGACCGGCGATCGTGCGGCCACCGTGCGCGCCATGGTGCGCTACGCCGACGACGACCTGGTGCCGCTCTGCGACCGCCGCTCGATCCGCTGGTATTTCGACGAACGACCCGCCCTCGGCGGCCGCATCGCCAAGACCGCCGGAACCGCCGACCCCTGCCCCGGCGGCGGCCCGGCAACAGCTCTGGCATCACCGATGGCGCCGTAACCTCGTCGATCGGATCAGGTCGTGAAGACGGTTCCCGCGACTTGTGTTCCCAGGTGTCGTGCCGTGAGGAACTCGACGATGGCGGCGTGGGCGACGCGGCCGTCGCAGATTTGCGCTGCGCCGACGCCGGCGCGCACGCCTAGGGCGGCAGCGCGTACGGCGGCCCGCAGGTCGGCGGAGAGCGAGACGTCCTCGGCGATCGTGAGCGCTTCGGCCGGGGTCAGCTGCTCGACGAGCACGTTCGTGGCGGCGTCGATCACGCCGCCGTTGTCGTTGAAGAAGATCGCCCGCGCCGCGCCCACTGCGCCGGCGAGCGCCTGCGCGACGTCGTCGGCGGCGACCGCGACGTCGGTCCCGGTGAAACCGAACGCGAGCGGTTCGATCACCGGCACGTAGCCGGCGTCCAGCAGCGTGCGAAGCAGCCTGGTTTGCACGGCGCCGATCGTCCCGGCCGCCGCGGGGATCATCCCGGCGTCGGCGCCGGAGAGGCCGACCGCGGTGTCGCCGCTGCGGTTCATCGAGCGCACCACGGCGCGCGCGGCAGGCGCGGTCGGAGCGACGACGACCGGCCGCATCCCGAGGTTCCCGAGAAAGACCAAGTCGCTGAAGAACGTCGAGCCCTCGGCGCCGAGGGTTGCCTCGTCGACCCGGATGACCATCGTGCGGCCCTGCAGCTCCATCATCGCTCCTCTCTTTCCCCGTAGAACGTACCGCGGGGCGCGCCTGGTTCGGCGCGGGCCGGGCGAGCGCCGGAGGGCCCGATCAGTCCGAGAACTCCTCGACGTAGAAGATCTCCCCGTAGCCCGCGGCGAGGACCGCGATACCGAGTTTATGCGGGTGCCGGTCGACGATGTTCTGGTAGTGGCCGGGACTCTGCAGAAACGCCGCGTTGGCGTGCGCTTCGTCGCGGTCGAACGCCAGGTTCTCGGCGGCGTAGCGGTACTGGTAACCGGCCGCCCGCAGGCGATCGCCGAACGTGACGCCGCTGGGGTCGGTGTGTCCGAAATAGCGCTGCTCCGCCATGTGCCGCGCGACGGCCAGCGCGAGGTCGTCGAGCCCCTCGTCGGCGACGAGCGGGGCGAGGCCGTGGCGCACGCGGGTCGCGTTCACGTCGGCGAAGAGCGCCCGCTTCTCGGCGGCGACGACGCGCGGCGAGTGGGCGTGCGCGAAGGAGACGCGGACCCAGCGTTCGGTCGACGCTGCCGCGGCCGCCGGGAAAAGCGTCATGAAGGCGGCGAGAAACGCGGCGGCCCGTCGCATATCAGCGTGATCGGAAGGGCGCGGTCAGAGTTTAGCGGGCGGCTTCCCGTTGATGCGGTTCATGGCGGCGCTCACACCGTCGTCGAGCCACAGCTCGATCCCCTCGATCGCGCGATCGACGATCCCCGGCAGCTCGCGCAGCTCATCATCCGAGAAAGGGCTCAGTACCCGCTCGATCGCGTCGCCTTCATGATCCCGTCCGATCCCGATCCGCAGGCGCGGGTAGTCCTGGCCGAGCGCTTCGATGATCGACTTGAGGCCGTTGTGCCCGCCGGCCGAACCTTGGGCGCGCATCCGCAGGGTGCCGAACGGCAGGTCGAGTTCGTCGACGACGACGAGGATGCGCGGCGGCGGAATCTTGTAGAACGTCGCCATGCCGAGCGTCGGCCCCCCGCTGAGGTTCATGAACGACTGCGGCTCGACCAGCAGCGTGCGGCGCTGCCGGTCGAGCGCGTAGCGCGCGTCGTTCTTCTTGTGCCAGTCGCGCAGGCCCCAGCGCTCGGCCAACTCGTCGAGCACGATGAAGCCCGCGTTGTGGCGGGTGCGCTTGTACTTCGCGCCCGGATTCCCGAGCCCGACCACCATCTTGAGCTCGGCGTCTCCGAGCCCGGAACTCACGTTGCTTCGCCGGTCGCGGGCTAGGTGGTCGGTGCGGCGTCGCCGTTCGCGGCGGGAGTGGCCGCCTCGGCGGCCTCAGGGCCGGTGTCGCTGGCGAGGGCACGCGTGATTTCGACCGAGACGACGACCGTCTCGGGCGGCGTCAGCAGCGTGAAGCCCTCGGGCAGGGCGATCTGCCCGGCGGTGACGTGCTGGTGCACGTCCAGGCCGCTCACGTCGACGGTGAGCGAATCGGGGATCGACTGCGCCGGGCCCTTGATGTCGAGCGAGTGCGTGATGACGTCCATCACGCCGCCCCCTTCGGAGACGCCGATCGGGACGCCGACGGTCACCATGTTGACCGAGGCCGAAATCGCCTCGCCTTGCGCGACCCGCTGGAAGTCGACGCTGAGCGCCTTGCGGCTGATCGGGTGCGCTTCGACCCGGCGCAGCAGCACGGATTCCTTGCCGCCGCCGATCGACGCCTCGACGATCTTGCTCTTCTCGCCCGAGAGGATGAGGTCGGCGAGCTGCTTGGCCTCGATCGA
>JAQBPL010000166.1 GCA_028287545.1 Vulcanimicrobiota bacterium
GAGGAGAACCGCCCGTGATGACCCGGACCGCCACCACCGTGTGGCTCGATGGCCGCCTGCTCGACGAAGATCGCCTGCAGGTGCATGCGCTCACCCACGCGCTGCACTACGGCTCGTCCGTCTTCGAAGGGATTCGCGTGTACCCGACGCCGCAAGGCCCGGCGATCTTCCGGCTGCGCGAGCACGTCGACCGGCTGGTCGCCGGCGCCGCCGCGTACGGGATGGAACTGGCCTTCGAAGCGGACGCGCTGAGCGCGGCGATCGTCGAGACGGTTCGCGCGAGCGGGCGCGACGCCGCCTACGTCCGGCCGCTGGCGTACTTCGGCGGCGAGACGGTGCGCCTCAACCCGGGACGCGAGTGCGACACGCACGTGATGATCGCGGTGCTCCCGTTCGAGGGACTGTTCCCGGGCGGCGTCGTCGGTCAGCTCACCGCGTCGGTTTCGCCGTTCATGAAGACGCCGTCGCGCGCGCTGCCCTCGACGGTGAAGGCGGGCGGCCACTACACGAACTCGATCCGTGCGCTCGCCGACGCGCACCGGCGCGGGTTCGACGAGACGATCTTGCTCAACGATCGCGGCGAAGTCGCGGAGGGCTCGGGCGAGAACATCTTCGTCCTGCGCGACGGGGTGCTCATCACCAACGACGCGGATGCGGACATCCTGCCGGGAATCACGCGCGCCAGCGTGCTGGCGATCGCGCGCGACGCCGGCATCACCACGCGCGTGCGCCCGCTCACCCTCGAGGACCTCAACCTCTGCGACGAGGCGTTCTTCACCGGCACCGCGGCCGAAGTGGTGTCGATCTCGCGGATCGACGATCGCCGTTTCGAGGGCGAAGGCGCGCTCACCGAGCGGCTTCGCACGACCTACCATGAGGTCGTGCGCGGCAAGCGGACCGCCCCGGGGCCCTGGCTGACGCAGGTCTAGCGACACAAACGCGACGCCTGCACGCAGGTACCCAAGTATAGCGCACGGTAGGGTCGGCGAATGTTCGGCCGTCCTTCCGTCGCGCTCGCGCTTCTCTGCGCGCTGCTTTCCGCATTTCCGCGAGCGGTCGCCGCCGACGCGCCGGTGCCGCTCGACTACAAGGCGTACGACGGCTGGAACGCGATCCGCACGCCGAAGGTCTCCGACGACGGCCGCCGGCTCGCGTACGCGCTCACGCCGGAGGATGGCGACCCGACGCTGGTCGTGCGCGATCTCGACGCGGGAACCGAGCGGCGCGAACCGCGCGGCAGCGCGCCGGCCTTCACCGCCGACGGACGGTTCGTCGTGTTCACGCGGCTCGCGCCGAAGAAGGACGTCGACGCCGCGAAGAAAGCGAAGAAGCCGGAAGCGCAGCAGCCGAAGAACGGCCTCGGGATCCTCGACCTGCGGGGCACCGCGGGCGCCGAGATCGTCGAGCGCGTCAAGAACGTGGCCGTCGCGAAGAGCGGCGGCGCGTTGATCGCCTATCGCGCCGAGCCGTCCCCGTCGCCCTCGCCGAGCCCGTCCGTGCAGCCCGAGCCCTCCCCGAGCGCATCGGCCGCGGCATCGCCGTCCCCCTCGCCTGCGCCCAAGGCCGACAAGACGAAGGATACCGGCTCGACGCTGACCATCGCCGATCTGGCGAGCGCGAAGCGCTTGACGGCCAACGACGCGACCGACTACGCGGTCTCCGACGACGCGCGATTCGTCGCGTATGCCACGGAGACGAAGAGCGGCAAGGGTGACGGTTTCCACGTCTACGACGCGCAGCGCGGGACGACGACGGACGTCCTCACCGGCGCCGGCCGGTACCGTGACATCGCGATCGCGCGCGACGGTTCGGCGGTCGCGTTCCTCAGCGACGTCGCGACGTACGCGAGCGACGTCCCGCGCGATGCCGCGTACCTGGTCGACCTGCGCGCCGCGACGTTCGCCGCGCGCAAGGTCGTCGACGCCGGCACCGCCGGGCTCGAGGCGAACGCCGCGCCGAACAGCAACGGGACGCTCGCGTTCTCGCGCGACGGAAAGCGGCTCTTTCTCGGCACGGCGGCCGCGCCGACGCCGCAGCCGTCGGGAACACCGGAACCGACCAAGGTCGAGCTGTGGACGTGGCGCGACGACGTCCTGCAGTCGCAGCAGAAGCACGACGCCGATAAGGAACGCAAGCGCACCTATCTCGCGGTGTACGATCTCGCTGCCGGGCGGTTCGCGCAGCTCGGGTCGACGACCGTGCGCGACGTGGCGCGCAACGAGAATCCCAACGTCGCGCTGGGCAGCGACGAGCGTCCGTACGTGCGCGCGGGATCGTGGCTGGGCGAGCTCTCGCGCGACCTCTACGCCGTCTCGCTCGCCGACGGCCGGCGCACGCTCCTCGCGCGCCGCGCGGCGAGCGGTGATCTCTCGCCCGGCGGTCGCTACGCGCTGAGCTGGGATGTGGCGTCACGTCATTGGATTGCGCTGCGCGTCGCGGACGGCAAGCGCGTCGTGCTCGCGCCGCACGCGGGCGTCGCGTTCCACAACGTCGACGACGACCATCCCGCACCGCCTCCGCCTTATGGTTCCGGCGGCTGGCTCGCGGGCGACCGCGGCGTGCTGCTCTACGACGAGTACGACGTGTGGCTCGCCAACCCGGACACCGGCGACGCTACGAACCTGACGCGCGGCGCCGGGCGGCGCGAGCGCACCGTCTACAGCCCCGTGCAGAGCGATCCCGACGCCGACGCGTTTGCCGCCGACAAACCGATCCTGCTCTCGCTCATCGACACGCGGACGTACGCCAGCGGCTACGCGCGCGTCGATCCCGCCGGCGGCGTTCCCGCGGTGCTGTTCCGGGCCGACGAGCTCGCGAACGGCACCCGCACGGTGTTCAACGCCGGCCTGCACGATCTCACGCTGCCGCCGATCGCGGCAAAACATGCCGATCGCCTCGTCTTCTCGCGCGAGTCGTTCCGCGAGTACCGCGACCTCTGGGCGACCGACGCCTCGTTCCGGCACCTGGACCGGGTTACCACCGCCAACCCGCAGTTGGCGAAGTACCGCTGGGGGACGGAGCGTCTCATCTCGTACAAAGCCGCCGACGGCACGCCGCTGCGCGCCGTCATGCTCGTCCCCGACGGGTTGACGCCGGCGAAGAAGGCGCCGCTGCTGGTGTACTTCTACGAGACGTTCAGCAGCACGTTCCACCAGTTCTACACGCCCCAACCCGGGACGAGTCCGAACATCGCGCGCTACGTCTCCAACGGCTACGTCGTCGTGCTGCCGGACGTCCGCTACCGCACCGGACATCCCGGCGCGAGCGCGCTCAACTGCATCAACGCGGCGGTCGACGCGGCGCTCGCGACGGGCTACGTCGATCCGCGACGGGTCGGCATCGCGGGGCATTCGTGGGCGGCGTACCAGATCAACTACATGATCACCAAGACGCACCGCTTCCGAGCCGTCGAAGCCGGGGCTGCCGTCGACGACATGTTCAGCGCGTACTCCGGAATTCGGCTCGAGAGCGGGGTCGTGCGCGAGTCGCAGTACGAGCATACCCAGTCGCGCATCGGGGCGACGCCGTGGGACCGTCCGGACCTCTATTTGGAGAACTCGGGGCTGTTCGGCATCAAGAACATCACGACGCCGTACCTGACCGTGCACAACGATCTCGACGGCGCGGTGCCGCAGTTCCAGGGGATCGAGTTCATCACCGCGATGCGGCGGCTCGGCAAGGAAGCGTATCTCTTCGCGTTCGACGGCGAGGAGCACGGCCTGCGCCAGCGCGAGAACCAGAAATATTGGACCGTCCATCTCGACGAGTGGTTCGACCACTGGCTCAAGGACGCGCCGCGTCCCGACTGGATGAACGGCGTCGATTACCTGCACCGCGGCGAACGCGACGTGCGCCCGCTCTACGGCGAATCCGACTCGTGAGACACTAGACCGGTGCTGCGGCGCGCGGTCGCGACGCTCTCGCTCGCATGCGCCCTCCTGGGCGGCTGCGGCGGCTCGTCCGCGCGCTCGCACCCGGGCGACTTGCGGCTGGCGGTCGCGCTGGAACCGCACAGCCTCGTCACGCTGCTCGCGCAATCGATCACCGAGAACGAGCTGCTGCGGCTGATCGCCGATCCGCTGATCGCGTGCGACGCGGCGGGACGTCCGGTTCCGGCCCTCGCCGTCGCCGTACCGACCCGCTATAACGGCGGGATCAGCGCGGACGGCTTGCGCATCACCTACCGCTTGCGGCACGGCGCCGTGTGGCACGACGGGACGCCGTTCACCAGCGCCGACGTCGCGGCGTCGTTTCATGCGGTGATGGATCCGCAGAACGCGGTGCAGACGCGCCACGGCTACGACGTCGTCGCGCGCGTCGAGACGCCCGACGCGCACACGGTGCGCTTCGTGCTGAAGCGTCCGTTCGCGCCGTTCGTCGGCACGGTGTTCGCGGAGAGCGACGCGCCGTACTATCTCGCGCCGGCGCATCTCCTGCACGGCGCGCTCGCGCGGTCGCGGCTCGCGAGCGCGCCGGTCGGGACCGGTCCGTACCACGTCGTGCGCTGGACGCGCGGCGACCGTCTCGAACTCGCGGCCAACGCCGCATACTGGCGCGGAAAGCCCGCGATCCCGCGCATCACCGTGCGCTTCATGCCGGACGAGAACAGCCAGCTCGTCGCGCTGCGCTCGGGCGACCTCGACGGCGTGATCGGACTCTCCGCCAACGCCGCGGCGAACGCGTCGTCGATCGAGGGGTTCCGCATCTCGAGCGCTCCGCTCAACGCGTATTTCGGGATCATGATGAACAACGGGCGCGGCCCGATGACCGACGTGCGGCTGCGCCGCGCGGTCGCCGAGGCGGCGGATGCGGCGGCGTTTCGCACCAACGTCACCCACGGCTACTACGCGCCGGCGATCGCCGATCTCCCGCCCGCGCTGTGGGCGACGAATCGCAGGCTCGCGCCGATCGCGCACGACCTTGCCGGCGCACGGCGTCTGGTCGCGGCGGCCGGGTACGGCCCGGCGCGTCGTCTGCCGCTCGATCTCGCGATCATCGCGACGTCGCAAACCTATCGCGCCGAAGCCGTCCAGCTGCAGAGCGAACTGCGGCCGCTCGGCATCGACGTCTCGATTCACCCGTACTTCGGCACCGTGTACGACGCGCCGCCGAGCGAAGGCGGGATCCTCACCCGCGGCCGCTACGACCTCGCGCTGTACGGCTGGTATGCCGGGATGGATCCGGACGACAGCGGGCAATTTCTGTGCGATCAGCGGCCGCCGGCGGGATACAACCACTCGTTCTACTGCAGTGCCGCGATGGATGCCGCACAGCGCGACGCGCTGCGCAGTTACGAAGAGCCGGTCCGCCGCGCGGCCTACGCCCGCATCGAAGCGCTGCTGCTGC
>JAQBPL010000167.1 GCA_028287545.1 Vulcanimicrobiota bacterium
AGTGCAGAAGAATCTGAGCCTCAGCAGCCACATGTGGGGCGGGTACTGGCTGCTGACCGAAAACGACTGGTGGTCGAAGCTCCCCCGGGATATCGTCGATATCGTCACCCGCAACGCCTCGACGATCGCCGACCGGCAGCGCAAGGACGTGATGCGGCTAAACGATACGCTGATCGGGAAGCTCCAATCGCAGGGGATGAGCGTCAATAAGCTCAGCGCCGCCGACCGCGCCACGATGCGCGCGAAGCTGCCGGACTTCTACAAGCGCTGGAAGGCCGAGTTCGGCGACACCGCGTGGTCGCTGCTCGAGTCGTACACCGGCAAACTCGGCTAGACACCGGGCGCGGCGGACGAACGGCCGAAGGACCCTCGGCCGTTCGTCCGCGAGCGATTCCTCCACCGTGCCGCCTCAGCCGGAGCGGGAGCATCCCCGCGCTCTGACGTACGGACCGCGACGATGAGCGACCGTGCAGACGACCCTCGCGCGTATGTTTTGGGCGGAAACGCCAGCACGCTCGCCTTCACCTCGAGCTTGGTCCCCGACAACCGGCAGGTAACGGCGTGGCTCGTGCCGCTCGCATGGACGCCGATCGGCGTTGTGCTGGGCGAGAATTGGCAGCGGGTCGGGATCGCCGCGGACAATCTGGCGGGCTGGACCGATCAGACCTTCGACCCGGCTGACGAGCGTTCGTTCGTCTCGTCGCTGCGCGAGCTGGATCTGCTGGCCAGGATCGGCTGGAGCGCGCCCGTCCCCGAGACGCTCGGCGACGACGTGGTCGTGAACCTCGACGACATCCCGGAGGACATCCTCGACGCGCTCGCCCACGCGCCGGAATCGCTCGTGCAGTGCGCGATCTGCCGGCGCACCTGCGTGCGGGACCACTTCGTGTGGAACGAGCGCCGGCTATGCGCGTGGGATTACCATGCCACGGTCTTCGGAAAGCGCGGTCCGTGGCGCGACGCGCCGTACGAAGAGCGTTTGTTCGAAACGCTGCCGCAGGCACCGTACGTCGCTGCGCCGCTGCTCGAGGAGGTCGGCGTGGACGCCGTGCTGGCGATCGACGGCATCGACGATGCTCTCGCGCGCCGGATCGTGAACGAGACGATCGGTGCCGACCCGGCACACGCGCATTTGGCGGTGCGCACCAGCGGCGGCTACACGCTGCTGCGTGAGCGTTCCGCCGCGGTCGAACCGGCGGTCGACGAGGCGCCGCCCGAGCAGCCGCCCGACGGAGAGACGCCCTGACCGAACGCGCGATCGCGCGCCTCGGAGCGCTGTTCATCGGTCTCTTCGCGCTACTCGCCGTGCAGCAGCTGCGCGTCGCGGTGATCGACGGACCGGCGCTCGCCGCGCGGTCGAACAATCCGCGCCACGCCGCGATCGCGGTAGGCCGCGGCTCCATCCTCGCCTCCGACGGAACGCCGCTCGCCGTCACGCGCGGCACCAGACGCGTCTACCCGCAAGGCCCGCTGCTCGCCCAAGTCGTCGGATACGCGTCGGGGCGGTACGGCACGACCGGGCTCGAGGACTCCTTCGACCGCGTCCTCACCGCGCACACCGACGCGACCGATCCGCTCGCGCAGCTGCAGCAGATCTTCGCGGGCGCGCACGGTGCCCCGCGCGGCGCCGACGTCGTGACGACACTTGACCTGCAGGTGCAGAGGGCGCTCGTCGCCGGAATCGGACGCTACGCGCGCGCCGCGGGCGTCGTGCTGGATCCGCGCACCGGCGCCGTCCTCGCGCTCGCCTCCGTCCCGTCGTACGATCCCAACGCCCTCGACGCGAACTGGACGACGCTGCGGACCGATCCTCGTTCCCCGCTTTTGGACCGGTCGACCGGCGGGTTGTACCCGCCCGGTTCGACCTTCAAGATCGTGACCGCCGCCGACGCCCTGGACGCCGGCGTCGTGACGCCGGACTCGACGTTCAATGATAGCGGCGGCTTCACGGTGGGCAACTTCACCGTGCACAACGATGAAGAAGAAACGACTGGGACGCAAAATCTCACCGGCGCATTCGCGCTCAGCTCCAACGTCGACTTCGCGCAGATCGCGCTGCGGCTCGGAGTCGACCGGTGGTTCGAGTACGCTGCCAAATGGCAGCTGGGCGGGAACGTCGAGTTCGACTTGCCGGTGACGCGCGATCGCCTTCCGGCGAAGTCGGACGTGTACGGGGGAATCTTGGCGCAGCTCGGGTTCGGACAGGCGTCGCTGCTGGTCACGCCGATGCG
Organism: Vulcanimicrobiota bacterium; assembly: GCA_028287545.1. The sequence goes on from JAQBPL010000167.1 coordinate 2,232, forward strand.
CATGGCGCTGGTCGGCGCGACGATCGCCCACGGCGGCACGACGCCGCGGCCGTATCTCGTGCGGCGCATCGCGGGCAGCGAAACGGGTCTCGCCACCCGGCCGGAGACCCTCGCCCAACCGATCTCGGCCGAGACCGCGAGCGCCGTTCGCGACATGATGATCGCCGTCGTGAAGCGGGGCACCGGCACCGCCGCGCGCCTGCCGGCCGTCACGGTCGCCGGAAAGACCGGGACGGCGACCAACCCGCACGGCCGCTCGCACGCGTGGTTCGTCGCCTTCGCACCGGCGCAAGCTCCGCGCGTCGCGGTCGCCGTCGTGGTCGAAAACGTCGGCTACGGCGGAACCTACGCCGCGCCGATCGCCCGCGAGGTCCTGCGGGTAGCCCTTAGCCGGTCGCGAAGTTAGCATGAGCATGGTGGCGGAGCGAGCGCAGCAGGATCGGCCCTTGTTCTGGCGTGGAGCGTAGGGAGCGCGCCGTGCAAGCTCAACAACTCTTGAACAATCGTTACCGGGTCGACGGCCTGCTGGGCAACGGCGGGATGGCGCTCGTCTACGTCGGTACCGATACGCTGCTGCGCCGGCGGGTCGCGATCAAGGTGCTGCGCGATCAGTACGCCTCGGACGACGATTTCGTCAAGCGCTTCTCGTACGAGGCGCAGTCGGCCGCGAAGCTCTCGCACCCGAACATCGTCAACATCTACGATTTCGGCGTCGAGAACGACGCCTACTACATCGTCATGGAGCTGGTCGACGGTTCGACGCTCGGCGAGCTGCTGACCGAAGAGCGCGTCCTGCCCGAAGGCGTCGCGGTCGACTACGCGATCCAGATCGCCAGCGGTCTAGCGTACGCGCACCGTCAGGGCCTGCTGCACCGCGACGTCAAGCCGGCCAACATCCTGGTGACCAAGGACGACGTCGTCAAGCTCAGCGACTTCGGCATCGCGCGCGCCGTCTCGGAGCACACGCTGGGCGTGACACAGCCCGGCATGGTCATGGGGAGCGTCGCGTACATCTCGCCGGAACAGGCGCAGAACCACGAGCTGGACGAGCGCAGCGACCTCTACTCCGTCGGCGTCGTGCTCTATCAGATGCTGGTCGGCGCGCTGCCGTTCAGCGGCGACACGCCGGTCGCCGTCGCGATCAAGCACGTCTCACAGGCACCGCCGGTGATCGATCCCGCCGTCACCGGCGTCAGCCCGGCGGTCGCGGCGATCGTCGCGCGGCTGCTGCGCAAGAGCCCGCAAGAGCGCTTTTCCTCGGCCACCGAACTCGCCAGCGCCTTGCGCGAAGCGCGCGAGCGCCCGCTGATCGCCGGCCCGATCCCGGATCCTTCGATCGTCCCCGGGCGCCCGCTCCCTCCGAGCCAGCCACCGCCGCGCCGGTCCGTCGCACCGGACCGTCCGGAAGAGTGGTCCGCCACGGCGGTCGACGAGGACGTCCCGCCGCGGCGCAACTTCCGGTGGATCGCGATGCCGCTGCTGCTGCTGGCCGCGATCGTGATCGGCTTCTTTGCGCTGCGCGGCTTGGGGCCGAAGCCCGACATCGCGGTCCCGAACCTTCAGGGGATGAGCGCGACCGTCGCGCAGCAGCGGCTCTTCGCGCTAGGCCTGAAGGCTGCGGTGAACCAAGAGCCGAGCGAGACGGTCCCGCAAGACCACGTCACGCGCGAAGATCCGCCGCCAGGCACGAAGCTTGCGCGGGACGCGCAGGTGACGCTCTTCGTCTCCGATGGCCTGCCGAAGGTCGTCGTCCCCGACGTGCGCCAGTACAGCGCCGCCGACGCGCAGCGGTCGCTGGCGAACGTGAAGCTGCGGGCCAAAGTGACGGGCGTGTGGAGCAGCAAGCCGACGGGCGAGGTCATCGACCTCAACCCGCCGCCCGGCTCGCAGGTACGTGAGAACACGACGATCGCGCTCACTGTCTCCAAAGGGGTGAAGCCGATCCAGGTGCCGAGCCTGATCAACCTCTCGGTCGACGACGCGCGCCGCAAGCTCGCCGCGCTCGGCTTGACGCTCACCGTCGGTCAGTCCACCGAGAGCGACGCGATCCCGGCCAACGCGATCGCCTCGCAGTCGCCCGACCCCGGCCAGACCGTCGCGCCGAACAGCACCGTGACCGTCGTGGTCAGCACGGGTTCGGCCGCGGTCGACGTGCCGAACGTCGTCGGCAGCGATCCCGACGCCGCGCAGGCCGCCCTCACGCTGGCGGGCTTCCAGCCGGTCCTGGCCTACAACGTCGATCCGACCAACGCCAGCGGCAAGGTCGCGATCCAGAATCCCGAGGCGGGATCGAAGGCGAAGAAGGGCTCCAAGGTCACGATCTACGTCAGCGTCCCGGGCTCGGTCCCCGACGTCGCCGGGATGAGCCTCGACGAAGCCAAGCGCGTCATCATGGCATCCGGCTACAAGGTCGGCAACATCGTCTACACGCAGGACGCCTCGGTCCAAGAAGGTCAGGTCGTGCGCACCGAGCCGGAACAGAACACGCCGCTCCATCCCGGTGAATCGGTCAACATCACCGTGATGCACACCGGCGGGTAATGACCAGCCGCCGCATCCTCGGGGTCGACCCCGGCCTGCGCACCACGGGCTACGGCGTCATCGAGATGCGCGAGGGCAGCCCGCGACTCGTCGAGGGCGGCGTCCTCCAGCCGAGGGCGACGCTGCGCCTCGAGGACCGGCTGGTGCAGCTGCACGATGCGATGGTGGAGGTTGTGCTCGCGACGCGCCCGGACTGCATGGTGATCGAAGAGCTCTGGACGGCCTACGAGCACCCGCAGACGGCGGTGCTGATGGGCCACGCGCGCGGCGTCATCGCGTTCGCCGCCGGATCGCACGGGGTGATCGTCCATCACCTCGCGCACACGATCGTCAAGCGCGCGCTCACCGGCAGCGGCTCGGCGAAGAAGGCGCAAGTCAAAGGGATGGTCGTCCAACTCCTCGGCTTGAGCGCACCGCCGCAGCCCGACGACGTCTCCGACGCCCTCGCGCTCGCCATCGCGTTCGCCAACGTGGAAGCACAACGGGACCGCTTCGCCGAACTCGGCGTCGTGATGCCCACCGGCCGGACCCGCGCGACCGCGATGATGACGCGCGCGTCCTCGGCGAAACGCGCGAAGTAGGATGTTCTCCCGACTCTCCGGTTCCGTGGTGGAACGCACGGGCGAGGTCGTGCGCGTCGACGCCGGCGGCCTGACGTACGACGTGGTGCTGCCGCCGAGCGTGGCGGCGAAGGTGCCGGATGCCGAAGGTGCGCCGGTGACGCTGGAGATCTACTCCCAGCTGGCGATCGACGGCAACTCCGGACGCTACACGTTCTTCGGCTTCAGCAACGGGATCGAGCGCGAGTTCTTCGAGGCGCTCCTTTCGGTCGCATCGATCGGGCCGAAGTCGGCGGCGCGCGCGTTCTCGGCGCCGATGGCGCGCATCGCGCGGGCGATCGACGAAGGCGACCACGTGTTCTTGAAGACCCTGCCCGGCATCGGACAGCAGAAGGCGCGCGACATCGTCGCGAAGCTGCAAGGCAAGGTCGCGCGCTTCCTACTGATTCAAGACGCACCCGCGCGCGCCGTCGCCGAGGCGGCGCCGATGCCCGAATTCGCCGGCGAAGCGTTGGCCGTGCTCCTGCAGCTGGCGTACAAACGCGTCGAAGCCGAGGCGATGATCGCCGAGACGCTCGAGAAAGCGCCCCACGTCAAGGATGCGGAGACGCTCCTCGCCGAGATCTACCGCCAGCGGAAAACCGCCACCGGAGCCGTCGCATGAGCGGTGCGGATTCTGGGGCCGAGCGCCCTACGACTGTGCGCAAGAAAATCGTTGGGTCCGACGCGTCGGGCGCAGTGGAAGAAGAGCGCGTCGTTGGTGTCGATGCGACGCTCGAAGACGAAGTCTATGGTGCGACGCTGCGGCCGCGCAGCTTCGAGGACTACGTCGGGCAGGAGCAGGTTGTCGACAACCTGCGCATCGCGATCGATGCGGCGGCGCGGCGCGGCGAACCGCTCGAGCACGTGCTGTTCTCGGGACCGCCTGGTCTCGGCAAGACGACGCTGGCCAACCTGATCGCGCGCGCGACCGGCGGAACGCTGCGGCCGACGTCGGGTCCGACGCTCGAGAAGCCGAAGGATCTGGTCGGAATTCTGACCGCGCTCGAGAGCGGCGACGTGCTGTTCATCGACGAGATCCATCGGCTCGGGACCGTGGTCGAAGAGTACCTCTATCCGGCGATGGAAGATTTCCAGATCGACTTCGTCGTCGATCGCGGTGCGTACGCGAAGACGCTCAAGCTGCCGCTCAAGCGGTTCACGCTGGTCGGCGCGACGACGCGCGCCGGGATGCTTTCCGCGCCGCTGCGCGATCGCTTCGGCATCGTGCACCATCTCTCGTACTACGAACCGGCCGAGCTGCAGCGCATCGTCGAACGCAGCGCCCGCGTGCTCGAGATCGCGATCGAACCCGGCGGCGCGCAGACGATCGCGCAGCGCAGCCGCGGCACCCCGCGCATCGCCAACCGTCTGCTGCGCCGCGTGCGCGACTTCGCAGAGGTTCGCGCGGGCGGCGTCATCACCGCCGAAGTCGCCGACGAAGCGCTGCGGCGCGAGGGCGTCGATTCGCTCGGTCTCGACCGGTTGGACCGGGCCTTTCTCGAGACGATCGCGCGGCAGTACGGCGGCGGGCCGGTCGGGATCAACGCGATCGCGGCGACGCTCACCGAGGACGTCGAGACGCTCGAGGACGTCGTCGAGCCGTTCTTGCTGAAGATGGGCCTCGTGCAGCGCACCGCCAGCGGCCGCAAGACGACCGCCGCGGCTCATGCCCACTTGCAGATCGCCGGAGGCACCAGCGTGCAGCCTCGCCTGCTGTGATCGCGCGGGTCGAGTTTCTCCGCAGCCTCGGCGCGGCGACGACCGTCGCCACCGGCGGATTCGACGTCTGGGACCCGCTCGCGCCGCAGATCCGCGTGCTCGTCGCCGCCGACACCGGCGGCGCGCCGCCGCAGGTCGCGCCGGACGGGACCTTCGCGTTCGCGGGGAAACGCTGGCGCGGCGCGCCCTCGACGATCGGGATGCCGGGCGGCCGATTCGCGCTGGTCACCACGATCGACGTCGACGACTATCTCCAGGGTGTCGTGCCGCTCGAGGCGCCGCCCTCCTGGCCGGCCGCGGCCCTGCAGGCGCAGGCGATCGTCGCGCGCACCTATGCCCTCGGCCGGCGAACCCTCTCGCGGCCCTACGACGTGCGGGCTGACGACGGCGACCAGCACTGGGGCGGGGTCGACGCCGAGGTCCCCGCGGCGAGCGCGGCGGTCCAGGCGACGCGGGGCCGGACCCTGACCTACGGCGGAAGCCCCGCCTCGGTGTACTACTCGTCGTGCTGCGGCGGCCGGACCGCCGACGTCACGGAGGTGTGGGGCGGGACGCCGCAGGCCTACCTGCGCGGCGTCGACGATCCGCACTGCGTCGCCGCGCCCGACTACCGCTGGACGCGCGACGTCGCGCTCGATCGGGTGCTGGCCGCCTTCGGGCCGCGGACCGGCGGGACGCTCGCGTCCGCCGCGCTGGCCGATTCGGACGCGCAGGGCCGGGCGCGCGCCGTCGTGCTGAGCGGCACGCAGCAGACGAGCGTCCCGGTGGCGGAATTCCGCCGAGCGCTCGGCTACGAGGTCGTGCGCAGCAGCTGGCTGCGCGGGATTCGCGTCGAGGCGACGCAGGCCGCACCGCGCCTGGTCATCGAAGGCTCGGGGCGTGGTCACGGTGTCGGTCTCTGTCAATGGGGCTCGCGATTTTACGCATCGGCGGGCGCTTCGGCAGCCGAGATTCTCGCATTCTACTTCCCGGGAACGTCGGTGAGCGGTGGCTGAAGAGAAGCGCTCCGAAGATGCCGTCCGGCTGCGGAAGTTCATCGACGTGGTGGTGGAGGACAAACTGTCCTTCACGCTCTTCCGCGGCGCGATCGCCGACATCAGCGTCACCGGGATGCGCGTGATCTCCGATCAGTATCTGCCCAAGGGGACGCGCTACACGTTCACGATGAAGCGTCAGCCGAAACTGATGGTGCGCGGCGAAGTTCGCTGGATCCGTGCGTTCGAGCGCGACACGTTCCAGTGCGGCGTGCTCTTCGTCGACATGGACGAAGAGGACCGCCGCCGGCTGCAGTCATTTCTCGAGATCGAACGCCAGCGGGTTCCGACCTCGTAACGGTGCCGGAGCACGGGCCGCGCGAGGTCGCGGCCTACGATTACACGCTGCCGGACGCGCTGATCGCGCACGAACCGGCACCGGAACGTGATGCCTCGCGGCTGCTGGTCGTTCGGCCGGACGGATCGTTCGAGCACCGCACGTTCGCCGCATTTGCGGATCTGCTGCGCGCCGGCGACGTGCTGGTCGTCAACGAGACGCGCGTCGTGCGGGCGCGCTTGCGCGCGCGCCGCGAAGGCGGCGCCGGCGCCGAACTGCTGCTGCTGCGGCCCCGTGCGGCGGGTCCGTTCGATCCGAGCGCGCGCGAATGGCTCGCGCTCGTGCGGCCGGGGCGAAAGCTGCGGCCCGGCGTGCGCCTCTTCGTCGGCGAGCACGGGGCGACGATCGTTGGGATGCTTCCCGACGGGCCGCGGATCGTGCGCTTCGACGACGGCGTCGACGTTGCGGCGCTGCTCGAATCGCACGGCGAGGTGCCGCTGCCGCCCTACGTCGGTCCCGGCGACGCCGCTCGCTCCGAGCGCTATCAAACCGTCTTCGCGCGCGTCCCGGGGAGCGTCGCGGCGCCGACCGCCTCGCTGCACTTTACCGACCCCGTCTTCGCGGCGATCCGCGCGCGCGGCGTCACCGTCGTCCCGCTCGTGCTCGACGTCGGGATCGGCACGTTCCGGCCGATGAGCGGGGCGACGATCGACGAGCACGTCATGCACGCCGAACGGTACGCGATCCCGGCGGAAACCGCGGCGGCGGTCCTCGCCGCACGACGCGACGGCCGCCGGGTCGTCGCGGCGGGAACGACCGTGCTGCGCGCCCTCGAGGGCGCGGCGCTCGAAGGCGGCGAGCTGGTCGCCGGCGAGGGCGAGACCGACTTGTTCGTGACGCCGGGATTCCGTTTCCGCGTCGTCGACGCGCTGCTCACGAACTTCCATCTGCCGCGCTCGACCCTGCTCGTGCTCGTCGCCGCGTTCGCGGGCTACGCGCTTACCCGCGGCGCCTATGCGGAAGCGATCGCGCAGAACTATCGCTTCTACTCGTTCGGCGACGCGATGTTCGTCGAGCGCGCCGGTCAACCGAGCGCAGCGCTCGGTTAACCGCTTGCAGGCCTGACGAACTCTTCACACGTCCGGGCGGGCGACTGACGGGCGCCGCGCCGCGTACCGAGAACCCTCGAAGCGCGTGAATTTGCCCGCACTCGATCTGGCGACGCTTCCCGCGTCGCCGCAACAACGTCGGGCGGCGATCGTCGGTATCGTCG
>JAQBPL010000176.1 GCA_028287545.1 Vulcanimicrobiota bacterium
CGTGCGTGTGGTACCAATAGACGCCCGGCGCGTGGTCTTTGGGAATCGGAATCACATACTCCCACGTCTCGCCGGGCAGCACCATATGCAAAGAGTCGTCGCCATGGCCTTGCGGAGACACCGCGAGCCCGTGGAAGTGAAGGTTCGTCGCCTGCGGCAAGTGGTTGATGAGACGCACGCGCAACACATCGCCCGGGTTCACCCGCAGCACCGGTCCGGCATATGCGCCGTTGTACGTCGCCCCGTTGACCCGGAACTGGCCGAGCTGCACCGGGCTTGGGCGCGCTTCCAGCGTGACGTTCAGCTCGCCGTTGTCGCTGCGATATTCCGGCGGGTTGGCGAGCGGCTCGACCGCCGCGCTCGGGGGCAGATTCGCTGGCGAGCCGAAAACGCTCGAGAACTGTCCCGCGACCGCGGCGCCCGGCATCGTGCTCGCGATAAAGACGCCGGTGAGCGGCAGCGTGAGCGCTGCGAGCGCCGCCTTGACGAATCTCATTGTGGCAGGCAAGCGAGTGCGGTCCTGACTGCGCGACCAGTGGCATCCATGCTGTGAATGATAATAAACGCCGACTCGGTGGTCTGTGAACTCAGAGGTCACAGCGACCTGGCGCCGGCCATGCGCCGGAACGCTCCGGAACGCTGGCGCAGCCACAATAGCCGTGCCATGCTTACCACTGCACAGAACGGCGTCGGCTGCCTACTGAGGCGCTGCCGCCTACGCATCGCGCCAGAGCAGCCCTCGCTCGGACCGCACCTCCGCCTACCGCTCCGGATCGGGAGGACCGTCTCACAGGAAGAAGTCGCCTAGGCCGTCGGGATCAGCCGCGAGTGGTACGTACGTATGGAACGCGGTCGGTCGGCAAATCCCTCGAATGCAACGCTCTCGGCCTTAGCCGACGCGCTGATGATGACGCCCGCGGAGCGCGCAACATTGTTTGCGAACGGCGCTCCCGAGTTGCGGTCCGCATTCGCCGCGCAGGGTTCGACGGCCGTGCTGGACGCCATCGGCGCTTTGCGCCGGCTCGTGCGTGGACTTCGCGCCGCGACGACCCAGGCGGAAGCGCTGAGCGGCGTTAGCGAGTATGTGCGTACCCAAGTCTCGCCCGAGACCCTCGTGACGTACACCGGTACCGCTTGCAGGCACACCGATCGAGACGCAACGCCATTCTTCGGCGTCGTAGACCAGCGCTGGGGCGCGTCATTTTTCGACGATGTTCAATGCTGCACGGGAAGCGCGCAGCCCGGAGAGCTGCTCACTCGTACCGAGATCCATACGCGGTGCCCGCATTTCGGCACCAAGGCTCAGGAAGCGCTGGACGCGGTCGGCTGGGCCGACATGTCGATCGTCGTGGCCGACGGCGGGCTCTTATGGATCCACCACCCCGCTCGCCCGTTCTCAGAGACAGAGAGCGCGCAATTGCGAACGGCCGCCGAGGTTGCGTCGTTCGCGCTAGCGCGTGCCGCCTAGTTTCTGCCAGCCGCCCGAGGATGTCGCCAGCAAGATACCTTGTCCCCTTGGCTCCAAAGACGTACTCTAATTTTGAATGTTGCGAGCGCGTCGCTAACGAGGGGAACCAAGAACTTAGGCTCACGCTGCAGTTTCCGCACTACGGATTCAAGGCCTTTACAGCTAGCGCATCCCGTGGATCCCAGTGGGTAATACGCGTTTGGCAACGGCAAGCAAAATCGATCGAAAAGGGAGATTATCATGAACGAAACCGTAAATCGTCAGCTCGACGACTTGCAAGAGCGAATAACGAACTTGAAGGCGTCTGTACAATGCGCGGAGCGTGAGACGGCCGAGCAAGTCCAGGCTCGCGTCGAAAAAGCCCAAGCCGACGTCCAAGCGGCGCAGGATAAAGCTGCTGCCACCGCGCGGGGAGCGTCTGCCGAGGCTTCCAGTTCATGGACTGCGCTAAAACAAGACATGCAATCGCGAGCCCGCGCTCTCCACGACCGAGTGCAGGCGAAACAACGGCAGGTCGACGCAAAAATTGCCGAGGACGACGCGCAATGGGCCGAAGCCGACGCGGAAGATGCGATTTCATTCGCCCAGTGGGCGATCGATAACGCCGGTGTGGCCGTGCTCGGTGCGGTAAAAGTGCGGCTATGGGCGAACGCCCAGGCGGCCGGTCGTACGTAAACTCGCCTACCGTTTCTGGGCGGCACCACGACGACTCGCAGATGGGTTAAACTGAAAACAGTAGCAGGACGCCGACGGCCGGGCAAGGCTGGATAAGGGCACATTGAGTTGCTACGATACTCCACACTGCCTCTCGCACGGAGTCAGCTCATGATCCGACCGTTAACCGCTTGTCTTTCCAAGCCGTGGCGGGCATTCGACCCTCGAGGGTCAACGAAAGGAGACCGGCTGCGGCGAGCGCTGCACGTAGTATGGATCGAGTTATCGGCCAGTGCGTTCTTCGGCTTGTCCGCCGACGCTGCTGAATCGACACTAATGCCGTCCCCAGTCACCTATACGGACGGCGCAACAGCGCTCGCGCGGCCGGAGTGCGGCGTCGGTGATCTTTGCGCTACGATAACGCTTCCCGATCAGGATAGGGTCCTCGTTTATAACAGGGGCGCGACGAAATGTGGGCCGTTTACGCTTCGGCTTCTCACGTTGCACGGCGATACCGTCGTTCTTACGTCCGACGTTCTCACGGCCACGCGTCGCGAGCCAAACACGAACTGCATGCGATTCGCGAATACGTACCTGACCCTGGACTCAGGCGAGATTCGCATGGGCGTCTTTCTCGCCAAAGACGGCGCTTTATTCGTGCGATTCTTACCCGGCGCTCGGTGAGCATAATAAGACCCGCGTCGAACTCCTGGGGCGTCTATTTCCAAGCGATCCGTGTGGCCTAGCGGTGTTGTGATCGAGCCGCCAGGCCGCGATGATCTCTCTCATTGTGAGACACCGCCGTTCTCGCGTTCTGAACGCCCCGCCGGCCGGCGCCCTAGGCCCGGTGCAGATGACCGAGAAGGAAACGTCATGCGAGCAATTCCGATCGGTGCAAAGGGGTCATTCGAGGCGGTCGTCCGGCGCGAGGATCTTGCGAACACATTCAAGGATGCGAGTCTCCCTCCGGTCCTTTCGACGCCTGTCATGATCAAGTTCATGGAAAACGCGGCGCTGCGCGCGATCCGGCCGTACCTCGATGACAACGAAACCGCGGTCGGCACGGAGGTCAGCGTGCGGCATCTCGCGTCAACGCCCGTTGGGCGCAAGGTTCGTGCCGAAGCAGAAGTGAGAGCGGTAGACGGAACACGCATATCGTTTTCGGTGCGCGCGACGGACTTCGAGCACGAAATCGGGGAGGGTTTGCACGAGCGCAGAATCGTAGACCGTGCCCGCTTGG
>JAQBPL010000096.1 GCA_028287545.1 Vulcanimicrobiota bacterium
TCGGTCAGAGCGACCTGATGCGCGTCGCGCTCGTGGCGAAATTCAAGGCCGCGAACCTGGACAACACGCTGCTCGTCCTCAACGGCGGAGCCGGGATCAACATGGGCGGCACGGCCAACTACAAGGGCGTCAAGATCGAGCTCGTCCCCGCCGTTCATTCGACCGCGTCCGGCTATCCCGCGGCCGGATTCATCATCGACGTCGGCGGCGCACGCGTGTACGCCTCGGGCGACACCGACGTGTTCGGCGACATGGCGCTGATCGGGAGCCGCTACAAGCCGGACCTTGCCATCGTGTCGTCCGGCAACGGCGCGTTCACGATGGGTCCCGACGACGCCGCGCTCGCGTGCAAGCTCGTCGGCGCGACGCAGGCCGTGCCGGTGCACTATGCGCACAACCCGCTGGTCCTCGGGCCGCAGTGCGGCGACCTGTTCGCGGCGGCGGTCGGGCGCGTATCGCCCTCGACACGCGTCACGCTCGTCAAGCCGGGCGCAACGACGACGCTGCAGTTCCCGACGAACCCGGCGCGCGGCTAGCATCGCCACGGAAATGCAAAAACGAGGGGCAACGACCGCCCCTCGCTTCGCGCTTGCCGTGTTTCGGCAAAGCCGACTATTGCGTGAAGATCGTCACCACGCCGTCGGCTCCGACATCGACCGCGACCACCCCCGCGGGATCGATGCCCAGGCTCTGCAAGTGGTTGGCGAGCGTCGGCGAGTCGCCGCCGTACTCGCTCACCGTGACGGAGTTCAACGCCTGCTGCAGCGCCGTTGCGGTGCTCGGGTCGATGTTCTGCGCCACGCTGTAGCGCTGGTCGGCGCTCAGGTTCATGTCGCTCATCGAGACGACCGCGACGTCGCCCGCGCTGACGCTGCCCAAATTGACGAGCGCCTGCGTGTTCGATTCGAGGTTCGCGGCGGCTGCGTCGAGCGGCGTCGTGTCGGCGGCAACGGTCATGTCCGTCATCACCGTTTCGTTGAGGACGCCCGACGGCACGCCGGTTGAATCGTCCTGCGCGACCGCCGCGGCGGGAATGCCCAAGCCGAGCACGGTCGCCGCCAAAGCCGTTCCGAGTTTGGTCGTCACATGTTCCATGGTGTAGGTATTGTGCCGCCGCAGAGCCGCACAGGAAATCCTCAGATTGGGGCCCGTATGAACTCTCGCCTCGTAAGTAAGGGGCGGCGATGAGCGCACGTCCGGCAGCACGGCAGGAAAGCAAGTGAACCCCACCCGCGATTTGCCGTTGCTCGCCGCGTGGCGCTTGGGCGTTCCGCTGCGCCCGCTTCGTTCGCTCGCGCGGGGCGAGCACGGGCCGTTGCGCGTCTGGCTGGCCGCGGAATCGGCGTTGCGGCTCGCGGAGGCACGGCGCGACGCGCGCGCCGATCTCGCAACGCTGGAAGCGCTCGGTGCCCGGCTCGTCACGCCGTCCGACGCCGACTGGCCGGTGGGTTTTGCCGACTTGCGCGATCCGCCCGCGTTCTTGGCCGTGCGAGGTCCTCTGCCGCCGAGCGGCGTGGCGATCGTCGGCGCACGTGAGAGCGACGATCGAGCGCAGTCGTTCGCGCACGACTTGGCGGCGAGGCTTGGGCAGCCGATCATCAGCGGGCTAGCGCGCGGAATCGACGCGGCTGCGCATCGCGGCGCGCTCGATGCGGGCCTTCCGACCGTCGCCTACGTGGGAACCGGAATCGCGCGCACGTATCCACCGGAGCATGTGGAACTCGCGGAGGCGATCGTCGGCGCCGACGGCGCGCTCGCGGCGGAGCGCGCTCCGCACGACGGCGTGACGCGCTGGTCGCTCGTGCGCCGCGACCGGCTGCAAGCCGCCCACGCGGCGGTAACCGTCCTGATCGTCTCCGATGCGGAGGGCGGGGCGATGCACACGATGCGCTTCGCCCGCGCCTGCGGGCGGCCGCGCTTCGCGCTGGAGACCGAAGCGAGCGGCAACGCCGCGGCGCTGCGAGAGGGAGCGCAACGACTTCCCTGGGACGTCGAGGAAGCCGCGTCGCGTATACTAGCGGTGCTGCCCTAGTCCCGTCGGGGCGTTCCGGAGGAAGATCATCGTCGACACACGCCCACCCCGCCTCGATGCCGTGCTCGCCGGCGGCGCGAGCTCGCCGGTCCGCGCCGGACGGCGCGTCGGCGGCGATCCGTTCGTGTGCGTCCGGGCCGAAGGACCGTACGCGTACGACGCGCAGGGTGACCGCTACGTCGACTACGTGATGGCGTACGGGCCGCTCTTGTTCGGCCACACGCCGGCGTTCTTGACGGGACTGGACGCGCTTGCCGCGCGCGGGGTGGTGTACGGTTCGACGACTCCCGACGAGCTCGAACTGGCGGCGCGCATCAATGCGCATTTGCCGTCGATGGAGCGGCTGCGGTTCAGCACGACCGGCAGCGAAGCCGTGCAGAGCGCGATTCGCGTCGCGCGCGCGTTCACCGGCCGCGACGCGATCCTCAAGTTCTCCGGCAACTACCACGGGCACTTCGATCTCGCGCTGCAGGACGCCGGCGCGTCGGCCGAGACGCCCGATGCGCTGCGATCCGGCATCCCGCATGCGGTCACGGGCGATCTCGCGGTCGCGCGCTACAACGATCTCGAGGACGTCGACCGGCATCTCGCGCGGATCGGCGGACGATTGGCGGCGATTCTGGTCGAGCCGATCTGCGGCAACATGGGCTTGGTAGAAACCGTGCCGGGCTTTCTCGAAGGGCTGCGCGCACGCGCCGACCGGCTCGGTGCCGTGCTGATCTTCGACGAGATTATCACCTGGCTGCGGCTCGGCCTGGGCGGCGCGCAGGGACGCGTCGGCGTCGTCCCCGACCTGACCACGATCGGGAAGATCCTCGGCGGCGGGTTCCCGCTGGCGGCGTTCGGCGGGCGGGCCGACGTCATGGCCGTTCTCGCGCCGGACGGTCCGTGCTTCACCGGCGGAACGCACGCGGGGATGCCGTTCGCCGCCGCGCTCGGGCTGCGCGTGCTCGACGAACTCGAGCGCGAGCCCGATCCGCTCGCGGCGACGGAGCGGCGCGCGCGCACGCTGGCCGAGGCGATCCGCAGCACGCTGCGCAGGCTCGAGCTCGACTACGCGGTGCTGCAGCTGGAATCGATCGTCGACTTCAAGTTTCGGGTCGGCCCACCGACGCGGTCCTACGACGACCAGCAGCGCGGCGACCAGCAAGCGTACGCCGCCTTCTACCACGCGATGCGCGGGCGCGGCGTCTTGCTGCCGCCCTCGCACAACGAGGTGATGTTTCTCTCGACCGCGCACGGCGACCACGACGTGGCGCTCACCGCCGAGGCCGTCGACGCGTCCCTGCGCGAGCTGCGGGCGCGAGGGATCGTGTGACGATGGACGCGCCGGCCGGCTGGACGAACGACGGCCGCGCGCTCGTGCGCGCGTTCGACCGGAAGAACTTCGACGGGTCGATAGCGTTCGTGAACGCAGTCGCCGCGGAGGCGAACCGGCTCGATCATCATCCGGACATCGCGATCTCGTGGAACACGGTGACCGTTCGCACCTGGTCGCACGACGTCGGCGCGGTTACCGTGCGCGACGTTGCGCTCGCAAATGCCATAAATATGCTCGTCGATTAGAGTCGTCCGGGCCATCTTCACACCGAAGTAAGATTCGCGTGCTACGCGGTGCGTGTGTTTACCACTACGCTCACTGCACGTCCGCGCGCGCTCGCAACGTTGACGGCGTTCACGGCGGCGATGGTGACGCTCACCGGCGAAGGGCTCGCGCAGACGACCTCGCCGATTCCGTCGCCCTCGCCCTCGCCGTCGACCGCGCCGTCGACCGCTCCCCGACCAAGCGCGACGACGAATCCTTTCAGCTTCCGCGGGTACCTGCGCGTGTACGACTTCACGCGCCAGAACGCCAGCACCGGGATCGGCGGTGCCGGCCAGACGAACCAGCAGACGATCGAGCCCGGAATCAGCGTCCACGGCGACCTGCGGCTGAACAACTCAAATTTCACGGTCGGCGGCTCGTATCTCTACGCCACCCCGTTCAACGGCTGCGCCGACCCGCGATCGCACTTGACCCCACCGTGCGGACTCAAGCGGCCGCCTGCCGTGAATCCCGATGACACCGTGCCCGGTTTCGCGCTGAACACGATCTACGAAGCCTACCTGCAATACAAGGATGAACGGCTCTACGCCAAGTTCGGCGACCAACTCATCACCACGCCCTGGGCGAACGCCGCGGATTCGCGGCTCAAGCCGGCCGCGTTCCGGGGTGCCGACGTCTCGTACACGTTCCCGAACCACTTCTCCGTCGACGTCATCGACATGATTGAGTGGCAGAGCCGCACGAACTCGACGTTCAACTACAATACGCTGTTGACGTCGTTCAATGCCGGCTACACCGGAATGCCGCTGAACATCTTCTCTCCCGGGGGCAAAGGCTTCGAAACGCCCGGCTTCCAGTACGCCCGCGTCGGCTACGCCCACCCGTCGGGCTCCTTCACGTCGAACCTCTACGACTATCATTTCAGCGAGATCGCAAACCTGGCATGGTTCGATGCCAAGTACACCTTCGTCCACCAGAAGACCGCGCCGTGGCTGGCGGTTCAGGGCGGGTTCGAGCACGACGTGGGCGGCTCAGTGCTCGGCCATATCGACGCGAAGGTCGTCGGTGCGCAGATCGGCGCTGTGGTCGCGAAAAATTTCACGCTCGCGATGGGCTACAACTTCATCCCGCGGCGTACCGAGACGCTCCCGATTCCGCCCGGGAGCACGTGCAGCCCCAATTTCCTCGTCACCTTCCAGCCGGGCGTGACGGTTCCGTTCGTCCTGCCTCTCAACGCGCCGCAGTGTGTGAACAACGGAAACGGTACCGCGACCTATTTTTACGGCGGCGTAGCGAGCCCATACACCGACACGTATGCCGCGGATCCGCTCTTCAGCACCAGCCTCACGCAAGGGATGGTGGATCGCCGCGCGCCGGGCGACGGCTTCAAGCTCTCCGCGACGTACGCGTCGACCAACAAGCGGCTCATCCTCTACGTCAGCCGAGCGTACTACAACTACGGCTTTACGCATCTGCAAGGCTGGCAGCAAACGTATGAGACCGATGCTGACGCGCTGTGGTATGCGCAGCCGCTGCGCAGCAGGGGGCCGTACAAAGGGCTGCTCCTGCGCTATCGGTATGGCGCGCGCGTGTTCGAAAACACCTTCACGTACGGCGGCCTGCCGCTCTTCAAGTACAACCGGGCGCAGCTGGAGTACGACTTCTGATTCAGGTCGGCTTGAACACCATCAGGACGAGGATCGCGACGATCAGCACCGCGAGAATCGGGGTGAAGACGTTGGCGCGCCCGGCGAACGCCGCCGCGCGCGGGCTGTTCGGCCCGTCCTGCTCGATTGCGCGAATCTGTCCGGCCAGCGCCGGCGTGTAACCGAGATACGCGGCGAGAACCGCGAGCACCCACAGCGTCATCGCCCAAGCAATCCAACGCGTCCCGAACGAGTAGCCGCCGAAATGCACCATGGCGGCGCCGGTCGGCAGCAGCAGCAGGTAGCACGGGTTCGCGATCCGGTCGTCGATGAACTTGACCCCGCGCAGGGCGAACGTCGCGAACTCCGGTTGCAT
>JAQBPL010000215.1 GCA_028287545.1 Vulcanimicrobiota bacterium
CCGGAGAATCCTCACCCGCTATGCCATCCACGGTGGTCAATCCCGGACTCGAAGGCGTCGTCGTCGGCGAAACCGTTCTCAGCAACGTCGAGGGAGAGGTCGGGCGGCTCACCTATCGCGGCTACGATATCCACGATCTCGCGGAGCACGCGATCTTCGAGGAAGTGGCGCACCTGTTCTTGTTCGGGCACCTCCCCACGCAGCAGGAGCTCGGCGAATTCAACGAGCGCCTGGTGGCGCGGCGCGCGATACCGTCCGGCCTCATCGAGATCTTGCGCGACGTCCCGCTCGACGCGTGGCCGATGGACGTGCTGCGCACCGGCGTCTCGGCGATCCCGCACTTCATCCCGCACAAGCCCGACGGCTCGCACGAAACGAACGTCGACTCGGCGATCGATCTGATCGCGAAGTTCCCGACGATCGTCGCCGCATGGGATCGCCTGCGGCGGGGCCTCGATCCGATCGCTCCCGATCCGAAACTCTCGCACGCGGCGAATTTTCTGTGGATGAAGGACGGCGAGAAGCCGATCGCCGAGGCCGAGAAGGCGCTCGACATGTACTTCATTTTGCTCACCGACCACTCGTATAACGCGTCGACCTTTTCGGCGCGCGTCACCGCGTCGACCGGTGCGGACATCTACGGCTCGATCACCGCCGCGGTGGCGACGCTCGCCGGCGATCTGCACGGCGGCGCGCCGAGCAAGGTGATGACGATGCTCGAAGAGATCGGCCTGCCCGAGAAAGCCGAGCCGTACGTGCGCGCGCTGCTCGGCCGCGGCGGCAAGATCATGGGCATGGGTCATCGCGAGTACAAGATCCGCGATCCGCGCGCCGCGCAGCTCGAGCAGATGGCGAAGAGCCTCACCGAGAAGTCGCACACGACGTGGTACCTGATCGCGCGGGCATTGGAAGACGCGTCGGACAAGGTGCTCCAAGAAGTGAAGCCCGGCAAGCGCATCTACGCGAACGTCGAGTTCTACACCGCGCCGACGCTCTCGAGCCTGGGCATCCCCTCC
Source organism: Vulcanimicrobiota bacterium (assembly GCA_028287545.1). Next base: position 1,017 of record JAQBPL010000215.1, read on the forward strand.
GATGAGTTCACGTGTCTCTTCGCCTGCGGCCGCATCGTCGGCTGGACGGCGCACGTGCTCGAGCAGGTCGCGCACAACCGCCTCATCCGTCCGCAAGCGACGTACGTCGGTCCTCCGGTGCACGCGTACGAGCCGATCGCGCAGCGCGGCGCGGGGAGCAACGGCAGCGCCAAAGGCGCCGCCGCCGCGGTGTGATCGCCGAGCGCAGCGCGCGAATAACGCGCGAAACGAAGGAGACGCAGATCGATCTGCGCCTCTCGCTCGACGGCGGTACCATTACAATCGCGACCGGCGTCGATTTCTTCGATCACATGCTGAGCGCGTTCGCCACGCACGGCGGGCTCGGCCTGGAACTGAACGCGCGCGGCGACGGGATGGACAACCATCACGTCGTCGAGGACGTCGGGATCGCGCTGGGTCGCGCGATCGACGAAGCGCTCGGCGACAAACGCGGGATCGCGCGCTTCGGCTCGATCGCCGTTCCGCTCGACGACGCGCTGGTGCAGTGCGCCGTCGATCTGAGCGGACGGCCCTACCTCAACTACGACGTGCCGCTCTCGGTCGATCGCCTCGGCGCGCTCCCGACCGAACTCGTCGCCCACTTTTTCCGCAGCGTCGTCGACCACGGCAAGTTCAACCTGCACCTGCTGCGCTGGGCCGGAACCAACAACCACCATCTGTGCGAGGCGGCGTTCAAGTCGTTCGCCCGCGCCTTCGCGCAAGCGAAAGCACGAACCGACTCCGCCGCCATCCCCTCGACCAAAGGTTCGTTGACCGAGTCACCCTGAGCGATAACCGCCGACGATTTTACGATGCTATGAGTTCGTCGACCGTTGCGTCCGGGGCCGCGTCGGCGAAGGCGTGGCGGCGCAGCACCGCGCGCACGTGCGATCCTCCGCTCGGCCGCGGGCTGACGATGAGATCGTCGACCATCGCTTCGACCAGGAACAATCCGCGCCCACTCTCGCAGAAGGCGTTTGCCGGAAGCTTCGCGTTGCGGTAAAAGCCGCAGCCGCGATCGAGCACGTGCAGCACCGCGTCGCGCGCCGAAGCATCGAAGCGCACCTCGGCCTCGCCGCACGTATGCCGCACCACGTTGCCGAGCAATTCGCCCAGCGCCAGTTCCGCCTGAAAACGCGCGGTCCGGTCGTACCCGAGCGTGCTCAGCGTCTCAGCCAGGTCGCGCCGCACGCGACGTCCTTCGAGGGCGTTCGCCGCGTCGATCGGCCAGGTATGCAGGCCGTCTTGGGGCCCGAGCGCCCGTTCGATGCCGACGTGCAACAGCGCGATCTCGTCGTGCGCGCGGCGTCCCGCGACGATCATGTCGTGCAACGCCTGCGCGGAAGCAATGCCGGCGAGGCGCGCGAACGCATCGCGCACCGCGCGTTCGCCGCGGATCACGTCGCGGTCGGCCTCGATCAAGCCGTCGGTGTAGAGCAGCAGCGCGCTGCCGCCTTCGAGCTGCGTCGCGTGCAGGTTCCGTTTCGCGCGCAACCCGATCCCGAGCGGCGGATCGCCGCCGGCGAGCGTGCACACCGCGAGATCGGGCGTGCGCAGGAGCGGCGGCGGGTGGCCGGCCGAGGCGTAGTGGAGCGACAGCTCGATCGGGTCCAGCACGCCGACCCATGCGGTGACGAACGGCGCATCGTGCGCGGCGCCGCCGTCCAGGATCCGTTCCAGCGCCTCGAGGATCATGCGCGGGTCCGGATTCATGCTTGCGACGCCGCGGATCACTTGGCGCACCGTCGTCATCGTGGCTGCGGCCCGTAGGCCGGTGCCCGGCACGTCGCCGATCGAGAGCACCACGCGACCGTCGCGCACTCGGAAGGCGTCGTACCAATCGCCGCCGACCCGCGAGTGCGCGTGCTCCCCGGGCTCGTAGAACCCGTCGAAGGTCAATCCGGGGACCTCGAGCGCGACGCGCTGCAGCCCGAAGACGGCATCGGTTTCGGAGCGGTCGGGCAGGCGGCGAGATCCGGCGACTTGCATGGGCCGACTCGTTTCTTCCCGCGAGCGACCGGTCTTATGCGGGGAGGGCGTCACATCTGGGCCGCAACCTCCGACCCGGCGGTAGGTAGGAGGCATCGTATGCCCGGAACAGGACCCCGGGGCAATCGTCCGCTTCGTTGTGGAGGCAAGTTTGCCAGCCGGCTGGAGGAACGAACAGCGTGACCGTCCGACGCGTCCTGGGTCCGATCGCCCTCGCGTTCCTCCTGATCGGGGTCGGCTTCGCGATCTACTACTCGACCAACGACGCCGCCAAGCAGCGAGCCGACCGCGCGGTGGTGGCGGTGCGCGGTCTGGTCGGCTCGGAGAAGGAAGCGTTCTTGCGCGATCCGCGCGTCGTGGACGAGCTTCGCAAGAACGGCATCGCACTGACCATCGAGACCGCCGGCTCGCGCGACATGGCATCGCGGAGCGATCTCAAGAGCTACGACTTCGCGTTTCCGGCGGGCGCGCCGGCCGGCCAGCGGCTGAAGTCGCTCGTCGGCGCCAAGGACGTTTATACGCCGTTCTTCACGCCGATGACGGTCGCGTCGTGGAAGCCGATCGCCGGAATTCTCACCGCGAACGGCCTGGTGCGCCGCGAAGGCGGGCAATACTACATCGTGGACATGCCGCGTCTGTTGGCCGCCGAGACGGGCGGCAAGCGCTGGCACGATTTCAAGAACCCGAGCGCCTACGACGTCAATAAGTCCGTCCTCGTGTCGACCACCGATCCGCGCAAGTCCAACTCGGGGATCATGTACGCCGCGCTCGCGTCGTACGTGCTCAACGGCAACCAAGTCGTCGACGACCGATCGAAGATCGCGCGCATCCAACCGCAGATCAACGGGCTCTTCCTGCGTCAGGGCTTTCAGGAATCGTCTTCCGCAGGGCCGTTCGAAGACTACGTGCAGATCGGGATGGGGAAGGCGCCGCTCGTGATGATCTACGAATCCCAATTCATCGAGTACCAGCTCGCCAACCCGAACGACCGCGCCGGCGATAAGGTCCTGCTCTATCCGAAGCCGACGATCTACACCAAGCACACCTTCGTGCCGATCGACGCGCGCGGCGACAAACTCGGCTCGCTGCTGACCAACGACCTTGTGCTGCAGCATCTTGCCGTCGAGCACGGCTTCCGCATTCAGGACGTCGCGTACGAGCGCGACTTCTGGAAGCAGCGCGGCATAGCGGTTCCCGATCAGCTCATCGACGTCGTCGACCCGCCGTCGTTCGAGTTCCTCGAGGTCCTCATCGCGGGCGTCGACCACGCGTTCCAAACCAACTGAGTTCGAGTAACCGAGGAGACCACACACCGTGAGCGACCAGACACCGCCCGATACGAGCGCCGCAGCGCCGGCACCGCTGAGTCCGCCGGCGACGTTGACGCCGCCCGCGCCGGTCGCCGCCGTCACGCCGCAAACGGCCTCCAAAATGGTCCAGCCGCTGACGGCGGACCAGCAGACGAAGCTCGACGCCCAAGTCGCCGAATTCGCCCGGGATCTGCTGGCCCTGCCGGTTCACGGCGACGACTTCAAGACGCGCGTCGGCGCGATCTCCGCGATGGGCAATGACGCGATCCAACGGGCGTCGGGCGTGTCGAACCGTCTGCTGGACCGGCCGGTGCGCGCGATGGGCGGCGGCATTTTCGATGCCGGCTCGAACGTCTCCAAACAGCTGCTCGACCTGCGCGACACGATCGAACAGCTCAATCCCGCGAAGCAAGGCGACCTCTTCTCGCCGCGCAAATTGCTCGGCCTCATCCCGCTGGGCCCGAAGATTCTCCAATATTTTCGCTCGTACGAATCCTCGCAGACGCATCTCAACGCGATCATCAACGGCTTGTACTCCTCGCGCGATCAGCTGCTGCGTGACAACGCCGACATCGAGCAGGAGAAAGAGAATCTCTGGACGCTGATGGGTCAGCTCGAGCAGTTCGCGTACCTCGCGCAAAAGGTCGGCGACGCCCTCGACGCGCGTATCGCGCAGGTCGCGGCGACCGATCCCGAGCGCGCCAAGATCCTCCAGGAAGACGTGCTGTTCTACGCGCGCCAGAAGCAGCAGGACATCGCGACCCAGCAGGCCGTCGACGTGCAGGGCTACCTCGCCCTCGACCTGATCCGCAAGAACAACCTGGAGCTGATCAAGGGCGTCGACCGCGCGACCACGACGACGGTCGCCGCGCTGCGCACGGCGATCATCGTCGCCCAGGCGCTCACGAATCAGAAGCTGGTGCTCGACCAGATCCAGGCGCTGAACACGACGACGAACCGGCTGATCGCCGACACCGCGGCGATGCTCAAACAAAATTCGGAGCGAGTCTTCGAACAGGCGACGGCTTCGAGCGTCAGTCTCGACACGCTCAAGCAGGCTTTCGCCGACACAGAAGCCGCGATCGACGGCATCTCGGCATACAAGCAAAAGGCGCTCGTGTCGTTCCAGCAGACGGTGACCGCGCTGCAGCCGATGATCGAGCACGCCAAGACGTACGTCGACAAGAATCGCGACGTCGCCGCGTCCGAGGCGGCGGCGCTCAACGCGGCGCCCGCCGATCCTACCCAACGACCGGCTCAGGGTGACATCTCGGCGCGGATCCTCTGAGCATGCGCGCGCATGCGGCCGCGTTCGCTCTCGCGGCGTTTCTGCCGGCGCTGACGGGTTGCGGCAGCAGCACCGCGCCGCCGCCGGCCGTGACGCTCGACGTCCTGGCCGGCTCAGAGCTCAAGGACATGGAGCCGATCCTCGCCGACGCGGAAAAGGCGACCGGCGTACACGTCGCGTTGACCTACGTCGGCACGATCGCCGGGATCGACCGTCTGGCGAGCGGCGGCCACTACGACGGCGCGTGGTTCGCGCAAGACAAGTATCTCGCGCTGTCGCCGGCGGGCAAGTCCGTTCGCGCGCGAACCCGCATCATGCTCTCGCCCGTGATCTTGGGCGTCAAACATTCCGTCGCGCAGCAGCTGGGTTGGAGCGGCGGCAAGAAGGTGACCTGGAAGCAGATCCAGGCCGCGGTCACCGCCGGTAAATTCCGCTACGCGATGACGAATCCGTCGACGTCCAACTCGGGCTTCAGCGCGGTGCTCAGCATTTCGACGGCGCTGGCGGGAACCGGTGACGCCCTGCGTCCTTCGCAAGTGAACCAGCAAGCGATTGCGGAATTCTACAAGGGCCAGAAGCTCGTTTCCGGCAGCAGCGGCTGGTTGAGCGACGCGTACCTGACCTCGCAGGACGCCGTCGACGGCATCATCAGCTACGAAGCGAGCATCGCGTCGCTCGACACGAATCAGAATCTCAAGGAGCATCTGGAGCGGGTGTATCCCGCCGACGGCGTCGTGACCGCCGATTACCCGCTCGATCTCTTGAACGAAGCGAAGCACGACGCGTACGACAAGCTGGTCGCGTACCTCAAGAGCACCGAGGTGCAGAAGCGCATCGTCGAAGGGACCTTCCGGCGCCCCACCGACCCGTCGGTCGCGTCGTCGTACCCGGCGATCGTCGCCGAAACGTCGTTCCCGGCATCCGCTGGTTCCGTGCAGCAGCTGCTGCTGCGCTTCCTCAACCAGGACCGGGTGCCCGCGCACTCGTTCTACGTGCTCGACAAGACCGGTTCGATGGACAACGACGACGGGACCGGCAAGAGCCGGATCGAACGCGTTCGCGACGCGATCGGCGTGTTGGCCGGCTCCGACGACACCCTCACCGGACAGTTCGCGCGCTTCAACAATCGCGAACGCATCACGATCATGACGTTCAGCGTTCATCCCGAGCTCGACCAGACGTTCGAGATGAAGCAGGCCAACGATCCCGCGGTGTATCAGGCCGTCAAAACCCTGGCCGCGTCGCTCCAACCGGGCGGGAACACGGCGATCTACGATGCGCTGGAAGCGGCGCTCGCCGAAGCGCAGCGCGACCGAGCCGCCGATGCCGGCCGCTATACGTCAATCGTGCTGATGACGGACGGCGAGAACAATCGCGGCGACGACCTCAAGGCGTTCGAGCGGAAATGGCGCACGCTGCCGGCGTCGGCGCAGCACATCCGGATTTTCCCGATCTTCATCGGCGAGGCCAGCCCCGACGAGCTCGGCCGCCTCGCCGACCTCACCGGAGGGCGTGCTTTCGACGCGCGCAAAGAAACCATCTCCGAGATTTTCAAGGAGATCCGGGGATACCAGTGAGGCTGCCGATCTTCGTCTACAGCAACCGCAACATCGCCGGTAGCGCGCTCGCGCTGTGCGCGGTGGGGGCGTACTTCGGCGGCTTCATCCACGAGTTCTGGTACGCGATCGTCGCGGGCGCATACGGCATCGGCGCGCTCGCCGCGCGCGACGGTGGCACGCTCGAAACGCACATCAACGACGAGATGAACGTCGCCGATGCGGTCGCGGCGGTCGGCAAGCTCGCAGCCGAATCGCAGAAGCGCCTTCCGCCCGACATCGCGAACCTCGTCGCGCAGATCGCCTCCGCGGTGAGCGAAATTCTGCCGCGGCTCTCCGCGCGCGGCGTCGCCGACGCAACCTTCGCCGACGTTCGATCGACCGCGACGACCTATCTCCCCGACACGCTCAACGCCTACCTCGCCGTTCCCGCCGCGTATCGCAACACCGCGGTCATTCGCGACGGCAAGACCGCCCGCCAGATCGTCGTCGACCAATTGACGGTGCTCGCCGGGAAGATGCAAGAAATCGCCCAGAACGCCGTCCAAGACGACGCCCAAGCCCTTCTCGCCAACGGCCGCTTCCTCAAAGACCGCTTCACCTCAGCCCCAATGTTCCGCCCGACGTAGCGCCATTGCGAGCGCGTTGGCCTGGCTAGCGCGTAGGGCGGATGCGGTAGATGGCTCCGGTGTCGTCTTCGCTGATGAAGAGGGAGCCGTCGCTGCCGACGGCGACGCCGGTGGGGCGGCAGATGCGCGAGCCGGCGGCGGACTGACATCCGCCGAGGAACTCGCTCCACTGCACGGCGGGGTTGTTCCAGTCGACGCCCTTTGCGGGACTCGTTCCTTTGAAGGCGACGAACGCGACGCGCGGCGGAACCGGCGGCTGATGCCACGAGCCGTGCAGCGCGACGAAGGCGCCGCCGCGATAGGCCGCCGGAAACGCGAACTTACCCTTCGCATCCGCGGGGTAGAACGCGGCCCCGATCGGCGTGTCGTACGCGGGGAAGACGACGCGCGGCACGACGACGTTCGCGCAGCTTCCGCCATCGATCGGCTTGCGGTCGTCGCTGCAATGCAGCCAGCCGTAGTCCGGCGTGCCGGCGTGCGCCGTCACTTCGTCGAAGATCTCGTACGGGTGTCCGTGCTCTAGGTCGTCGCGCCCCGCCACGCCGGCCCAGACGCCGCCGTCGGCGGGATTGACCGCGAGCGCGATCGCGTTGCGAATATCGACCGCGCGCGCGTGCATGTTCTTGCCGTCGGGGGTCATCGCTTGGACCGTCGCGCGCGTCGGGTCGCGTTCCTCGCACGCGTTGCACGACGACCCGACGCTCGCGTAGAGCACGCCGCGGCTGAACGCGACCGTTGTCGTCGAGTGGCCGCCTCCGCCGCCGGGCCGTACCGCGGCGACCTTTTCGGGCTTCGTGCGCGCCTCGCGTTCGCCGCTGCGATACGGGATGCGGTACACGCCGAACTGGGCGCCCGCGTAGACGGCGTCGCCGGTGACGAAGACCCCCGCGACGGGCCGGTCGTCGAACGTCGCGAACACGCGTGCCGCGCCGGCGGTCGCTTCGGCGTCGGGAACGACATAGACCGTGTTCCCGTACGTTCCGACGAAGAGGTCGCCGTTCGGTGCGACGCTGAGCTCGCGCGCGCCGCGGACGGTCGCGATGCGTTCGGCCGCGAAGCCCGCGGGCAGTGCGAGGTTCGCGCTCGTCTGCGCGCGCACGGCGTGCGGCGCAACGAGCGTCACGGCCGCGAGGGACAGCCCAAATAGCAGCAGGCGAGAAATCGGCATCAGCGCGGTTTCGCGCGATTCACCGCCGATCCGCTTTGGCCGGCCGGCCGAATGCGATAGATGCTTCCCGTATCGTCGTCGGCGACGAACAGGCTGCCTTGACTCCCGACGGCAACGCCGGTCGTGCGGCCGATGCGCTTTCCGCTTGCGTCCTGGAAGCCGGCGAAGAAGTCGATCCATTGGGTCGTCGGATCAGCCCAGTTTACGGCACGTGCCGGCCCCGTACCGGTGAATGGAACGAACGCCACGTGCGGCGGGACGACCGGAACGCCGCTCGCCTGATGCCACGATCCGTGCATGCTCACGAACAGCCCGCCGCGCCACGCCGTCGGGAACGCGTACGCACCGGATTGCGACGCGGGCGAAAACGCCGCGCCGACCGGCGTCGAGTACGCGGGAAACACCAGCACCGGCGCGACGGTGCTCGCGCAGTTCGCACCGCTGCGGTAGACGGTGTGGTTCTCCTCGCAGTCCGGCCAGCCGTAGTCGGCCGGCGCGGTGTGCGCGGAGACGGGGTCGAAGAACTCGTAGGGATGACCGGCGGGCAACGCATCCTGACCGGCGTCGCCGGCCCACACGGTGCCGCTCGCCGGATCGGTCGCGAGCGCGATCGCGTTGCGCATGCGCGTCGCCTGCGTCGTCATGCCGCTGCCGTCGAGGGCCATCCGCTGCACGGTCGCGCGGGTCGGATCGGCTTCGACGCACGCGTTGCATGACGAGGCCACCCCGACGTAGAGGTTCGTCCCGCCGACTGCGATCGAACTGGTCGTGTGCACGTCGCCGTCGGAGTTCGGTGCTACCGGTCCCGCGCGCAGCGAGGCGATCTGCGCCGCGCTTCCGCTTTGCGCGCCGTTCGCGTACGGGATGCGATAGACGTGATGCTGCGTCGCGACGAAGACGAAGCCGCCGCCGAAGGCGACGCCGTGCGCCGCGCCTTCCGGCAGCGACGCGAAGGTCAACGGCGCGCCGGCGGTGCCCGGCGCCTCGGCGTTGGGGACGAGCTTCACGTGCGCGCCGCTGGTGCCGACGAGCAGATCGCCGTTCGGCAGCGCGACGAGTTCGCGCGCGCCGCCGACGTTCGCGACGACGTTCGCGACGAAGCCTTGCGGCAGGCGCAGTCGAGCGTCGGCGAGCGGCGGCGTCGCGGCCGGCGCCGGCGTCGCACTCGCCGTTGCGCTCGGCAGCGGTGTCGCCGTCTCCCCCGGCAGCGGCGTCGATGCGGTCGGCGCTGGGGTTGCGTTGACGAGCGAACCTGGCGGCAATGCTTGCACCGGCGGCTGCGCTCCCGTGGTGCCGGCGCCGCACGATGCTGCCGCGGCGGCAAGCAACGCGGCGCCGGCCAGCGAACGCAACGAGCAATGGCTTTGGGTTTGGCGGTGATCGACTACGGCGGCGGAAACATCGGTTCGCTCGTCGCGGCGCTCGAGCGGCGCGGCGTCGATTTCACGCTGACCGCCGATCCCGCCGAGGTCGAGCGCGCGGGCGCGGCCATCTTGCCCGGCGACGGTGCCTTCGGCGCCACGATGGACGCGTTGCGCGAACGCGGCTTGGATGCTGCGGTGCGATCGACGGTCGCTGCGAAGCGTCCGTTCCTCGGCATTTGCGTGGGGATGCAAGTGCTCTTCAACTCCAGCGACGAGTACGGCGGCGCTGCCGGTTTGGGGATTCTACCCGGCGAAGTGCGCCGGTTCACCGGCGCGCCGCGCGTGCCGCACATGGGCTGGAACGATCTCGTGATCGAGCGCGCGCACCCGTTCGTCGAAGGCCTCTCGACGGGCGCGTGGGCGTATTTCCTGCACTCGTACCGCGTTGACGCGACCGATGCGCTCGTCGCATCGTGCGAATACGGCGAGCGCTTCGCGGCGATCGTCGCGCGCGGCAACGTGATGGCGACCCAGTTTCATCCGGAAAAAAGCCGGACGGCCGGCGGACGGCTGCTCGACAACTTTCTGAAGATCGCCCGTGAGCATGCGTGAGCTGACGCTGCTGCCGGCGATCGACCTGCGCGGAGGCTACGCCGTGCGCCTCGAGCGCGGCGATCCGACGCGCGAGACGCGCTACGACGCGGATCCGGTCGCGCGGGCGCGCGCGTTCGTCGCCGACGGCGCGACCGCACTGCACGTCGTCGACCTCGACGGCGCGTTCGGCACCGGCGAGAATCAGTCGGCGCTGCGCGCGATCTGCGCCGCCGTCGACGTCCCGGTACAGACCGGCGGCGGCGTTCGCTCGCGCGAAGACGTCGCCGCGCGACTCGACGCGGGCGCGCACGCGATCGTGATCGGCACGCTGCTGGTCGAACGCCCCGACGACGTGCGTCTGCTCGTCGACGTCTACGGCGATCGCATCGTCGCCGGCATCGATGCGCGCGGCGACCGCGTCGCGACGCGCGGCTGGCTGGACGAGACGATGACGTCGCGCGACGAGCTCGTGCGGCGAGTCGCCGGGTGGGGCGTCGGACGCATCGTGTATACGGAGATCGCTCGCGACGGCATGGGCTCGGGCTACGACGTCGACGCGCTCGCTCACGTCGCCGCGGTCGCCGACGTGCAGGTCACCGCCAGCGGCGGCGCGCGCACGATCGACGACCTGATCGCGCTGCGCGACGGAACGCCGGCCAACGTCAACGCCGCGATCGTCGGCCGCGCACTCTACGAAGGAACCCTCGACCTGCGCGCCGCCCTGGAGCGCCTAGCCGGCTGACGGTGCGCCGCGAGCATCACATCGAGGCAACGTCGTAGCGGCGCGGAACGTGCGCCGGCAGGCGCGCGACGATCTCGTAGCCGATCGTCTCGGCGGCCCGGGCCAACTCTTCCGCGCAGATCGACTCGTCGCCGTCGGTGCCGATGAGCGTCACGAGGTCGCCGACGCCGGCGGACGGGACGTCGGTGACGTCGACGAACGCCATGTTCATGCACACGCGGCCGACGAGCGGCACGCGCCGCCCGCGCACCAGCGCGTGGGCCGCGTTGCCGGCCGCGCGCGGCAATCCCTCGGCGTAGCCGATCGGCAGCGTCGCGATCCGCGACGGCCGCGCAGCGTACCAGGTCCGTCCGTAGCCGACGCTGTCGCCGGCTTCGATCGTATGTTCCGCGACGATCTGCGTGCGCCAGGCGAGCGCCGGTTCGAGGACGACGCCTTGTTCGCGCATCAGCGTTTCGGTTTCGATGCTCGGCCAGATGCCGTAGACGCCGATGCCGGCGCGAATCGCGTCGAGCCGCGTTTCCGGCCACAGCATCGCGGCGGCCGTGGCGGCGGCGTGGCGCTCCACCTCCGGTCCGACGTCGCGCGTCGCTTCGAGAAACCGCGCGAGCTGCTCGTGCGTGAACGTCGAGTCGAGCTCTTCCGCCGCGGCGAGGTGCGTGAAGGCGCCGGCGAGCGTGAACTCGGGCGTCGCGGCATAGCGCGCCAGCGCCGCGGGTGCTTCACTCGGCGTCAAGCCGAGCCGCACGACGCCCGTGTCGATCTTCGCGTGCACGGTGAACGGGCGGCGCCGGCGGCGGGCGATGCTCGCGACTTGGCGCGCGTAGAGGCCGTCATCCCACAGCGTGAGCGCGACGTTCGCCGCGTGCGCGATATCCAGTTCGCCCGGATGAACCGGGCCGAGCACGTGGATCGGCGCGTCGACTCCGGCGTCGCGCAGCACGACCGCTTCTTCGAGCGCGTAGACGCATAGCCGCGAGGCGTGCGGCGCGAGCGCGCGGGCGGCGGGGACCAAGCCGTGGCCGTAGGCGTTCGCTTTGACGACCGCCGTGAGCCGCGCCGGGGCGACCAGACGCGCGAGCGTCCGGGCGTTGCGGCCGATCGCGTCGAGATCGACCGCGACCTCAGCGATCACGCGCGCGCGGGCGTGCCCGAAAGCAGACGCGAGACGATCAGCGCGACCGGGATTCCGAAGAAGAAGATGTGGGCGATCAGTCCGGTCGCAAGTTCTGGCGGCGAGGGCCGATGGTAGAGTCCGGCCGAGAGCAGCACGATCTGCATGAAGACCCACACGACGATCCCGAAGCAAGCGCCCGAGACCCACGGCCGGGAGAGCAGCTGCGGCTGCGAGCGGACGAGGTACACGTAGCCGAGCGCCCAGCCGATCGAGACGCAGAAGTGGAGCACCAGGCCGATCAGCGGCGCCGCCGGGTTCGCAGCTACCGCCGGTCCTAGCGCCGAGGCGACGAACGTGAAGGTCGCGATGATGATGACTGCACCGGCCGGCTGACCGCTCGCGATCTGGGCCCCCAACAGGAAGAGATCGAGCAGAATTCCGCCGGCGAGCCCGGCGATCAACCCGGCGATGATCTGAGCACGCAGGGTCACAGTACGTTCCACGAAAGCCGCCCTTCGCGACCCCTAGGCAGTGATCCCCGACGACTCGGCGCGGCGCCCCTCGTGGCGGAACGTCTGCTCGCGGCGCTCGAGGGCCTCGGCCAGCCGGTCGAGCAGGTCGCGCATCGTCGACTTGGCGATCCGGCGGCCGGCGACAACGGTGAACGCCCATCCGAGCCACCCGAGCGGCGCTCGCCAGGCACCCTCCAGCGTGATGCGGGTCTGGTCGACCGTCTCGATCCGCAGCCGAAGCGTGCCGTGAAAGTCCGGCAGCAGCCGGGTTCCGGCGGTCCAGTACAGCATGAGCGCGTCGTGAACTCGGCCTGCCTCGGTCTCGTCGGGGTGGTGGGCGAAGAGGAGCTTCACCGGGCGGCGCACCCCGCCGCGCAGGCCCACGAAAAAGTCCCGCAGCGGAACCTGAACCTCGATCCCCGAGGTCTCTGCTTCTCGGAAGAATTCCGACGCATACTCGTGGGCGGCGGAGAACGGGCAGCGGACCGTCCGCTCAACGGAGGCCCGGAAAACGTGCGGCACGCTCTCCGTGTACCCAATCGGGTACGGGCAGACGACCGAGCCGTCTTCGGGCCTTGCACTCGGCCGCCGGGTCTGCTAACGTAAATTTCCGGCTAGCACTCTTGTGCTAGCAGTGCCAACCCCTGGAGGAATCGTTTTCGTGAATCTCAAGCCACTGGGCGATCGCGTGGTCGTCGAGCACGTCGAGCAGGCCGAAAAGTCTGCCGGCGGCGTCTTCCTTCCTGACACGGCCAAGGAAAAGCCGCAGGAAGGCCGCGTTCTCGCCGTCGGTACCGGCCGCACGCTCGACAATGGAACGAAGCTTGCCATGGACGTCAAGCCCGGCGACAAGATCATCTACTCGAAGTACTCGGGGTCCGAGATCAAGCTCGACGGCAAAGAGTACCTCATCATCTCAGAAAAAGACGTGCTCGCGGTCATCACCGATGCAGCCGTCGGCGCCGGAGTATAAACACCAGACATGGCAGCAAAGCAACTAGTATTCGACGAGAACGCTCGTCGCGCGCTCGAGCGCGGAGCGAACATCCTCGCCGACGCCGTGAAGGTCACGCTCGGTCCGAAGGGCCGCAACGTCGTCCTCGACAAGAAGTTCGGCTCGCCGACGATCACCAACGATGGCGTGACGATCGCGAAGGAAATCGAACTCCCCGACACGTTCGAGAACATGGGCGCGCAGCTCGTCAAGGAAGTCGCGTCGAAGACGAACGACATCGCCGGCGACGGCACGACGACCGCGACCGTTCTGGCGCAGGCCATCATTCGTGAAGGTCTCCGGAACGTCACCGCGGGTTCGAACCCGCTGCTGATCAAGCGCGGCATCGAAACCGCGGTCGAATTGGCCGTGGCCGAGATGCAGAAGATGGTTCAGATCGTCGACTCGACCGAGAAGATCGCGCAAGTCGCGTCGATCTCGGCCAACGACAAGACCATCGGCGAACTCATCGCGCAGGCGATGAAAGAAGTCGGTAAGGACGGCGTCATCACCGTCGAGGAATCGAAGACGATGAAGACCGACGTCGAGACCAAAGACGGGATGCTCTTCGACAAGGGCTACATCTCGCCGTACATGGTGACCGACTCCGAGCGCATGGAAGCCGAGCTCACCGACCCGTACATCCTGGTCACCGAGCGCAAGATCGGCGCGATCGCCGACATCCTGCCGCTGCTCGAGAAGATCGTCCAGGTTCAGAAGCCGCTGCTCATCATCGCCGAAGACGTCGAAGGCGAAGCCCTCGCGACGCTGGTCGTGAACAAGCTGCGCGGCACGTTCACCACCGTCGCCGTCAAGGCGCCGGGCTTCGGCGACCGCCGCAAGGAAATGCTCAAGGACATCGCCACCCTGACGGGCGCGACGGTCGTGAGCGAAGAGCTCGGCCTCAAGCTCGACAAGGTCACGCCGGACCTCCTGGGTCAGGCCAAGACCGTCAAGGTCACCAAGGAAGAGACGACGATCGTCGACGGCAAGGGTAAGCCGGAAGCGATCAAGGGCCGCATCGAGATGATCAAGCGGCAGATCGAAGAGACCGACAGCGACTTCGATCGCGAGAAGCTCCAAGAGCGCCTCGCGAAGCTGTCGGGCGGCGTCGCCGTCATCCAGGTCGGCGCGGCCACCGAGACCGAGCTCAAAGAGAAGAAGCACCGCATCGAGGACGCCCTCTCGGCGACCCGCGCTGCCGTGCAGGAAGGCATGATCCCCGGCGGCGGTTCGTCGCTGGTGCACGCCATCAAGGCGCTCGAGAAGCTCGCCGGCGACACGAAGAACCACGACGAGAAGATCGGCGTGGACATCATCCGCCGCGCGCTAGAAGAGCCGCTCCGCCAGATCGCGGAGAACGCCGGCTTCGAAGGCAGCGTCGAAGTGAACCGCGTCAAGACGGCCAAGCCGGGTCAGGGCTTCGATGCCATGAGCGGCAACCTGGTCGACATGGTCCAGGCCGGCATCGTGGAGCCGTTCAAGGTCACCCGCTCGGCGCTGCAAAACGCGGCCTCGATCGGCGCGCTGATCCTGACGACGGAAACCCTCATCGCCGACAAACCCGAACCGAAGAACAACGCCGCCGGCGGCCCTCCGGGCGGCGGCATGGGCGGCTACGACATGATGTAGTCTTCGCACCGAGCGAAGATGAAATCAACGGCCCCGGGCAGCGATGCTCGGGGCCTTTTCTTTCCACGACGCAATGCGAACGATGAAGACGAACGGCACCGTGACGCTCTACACGATTGGATTTACAAAGACCAGCGCGGAGCGCTTTTTCGCAACGCTGCGACAACATTCCGTGAAGCGCGTCATCGACACGCGTCTCAACCGAGACGGCCAACTCGCCGGATTCGCAAAAGCGCAGGATCTCCAGTATTTCCTACGCGAGTTGGTCGGCGCCGACTACGCGGCAGAGCCGCTTCTTGCGCCGACGGCAGAACTGTTGCGGAGGTACCGCGACAAAACGCTGACGTGGGACCAGTACGCGCAAGAGTATGTCGCGCTGCTCCGAGAGCGAACGCCGGAGCGAGCATTGTCGCCGGCAGTTCTGAACGATGCGTGCCTCTTATGCTCCGAGGCAACGCCGGAGCATTGCCATCGCCGGCTTGCCGCGGACTATCTCAAGTCTGCATTTGTTCCAGCTCCGATAGAAGTCGTCCACCTCTAATCCGAAACCAAGGGCGCTCGAGCGATGCCTCGTAGTTCTCGAGCGTGCCGTGAAATCGTCTTCACGTTTGCGCTCGCAAACCGCGTCGCAGGGGCTGCGAGCGGGCTACGTCACGCTGCTCGGTTCCGCGTCGGCGCTGCTCCTGATCGCCGCCGCTGCCGTGTTCGGACTGACGTCGATCCTCGTCGCCGTTCCGTCGCTCTACCTTGCGCTCGCCTTCGACCGACGCTGGCCGTGACCGTGCGATGCGCGACCAGGTACACGACAATTCATTTTGACGTGAAGTGTTCGCGTGGTATGCTCGCGCCATGCCCCTCCGCGCTCCGCTACGCCGCGCTGCCGATCCCAACGTCGCCGAAGTGGCGGCGCTGATCGGCGATCCCGCACGTTCCGCGATGCTGTTTTCGCTGCTGGACGGCCGGGAACTCCCGGCTTCGGAACTCGCCTTTCGGGCCGGCGCATCGCCGCAATCCGCGAGCACCCATCTCGGGAAGCTCGTCGCCGGCGGCCTGCTGGTCGCCACCGCGGTCGGGCGACAGCGTCTGTTTCGGCTCGCGTCGCCCGACGTCGCCCACGCGATCGAGGCGCTTGCGACGATCGCGCGACCGACGCCGGTCGTCGCGCTGAGTCAAACGACGACGATGCAGCGGCTGCGCGAAGCGCGGTCGTGCTACGACCATCTCGCCGGCCGGCTCGGCGTAGCGATTACGGACCGCTTCGTGGAGCGCGGTGCGATCACGCTCTCCGGCCGCGCGTTCGCCGTCACGCCTCGCGGCGAGCGGTTCTTTCGCACGCTCGGAATCGACGTCGACCGGGCGCGCGCGGAGAGGCGAACCTTCGCGCGCGCGTGCATCGATTGGTCCGAACGTCGCCCTCACCTCGCTGGGAGTCTCGGCGCGTCGGTGCTCGATCGCTTCGTTTCAGCCGGATGGGTAGCGCGCAACGCGCACGACCGCGCCTTGCGCATTACGCCGGAAGGGCGCGCCGAGTTCGAACGCCGCTTCCGCATTCGCCTGTAGTGCCGATGAACGCACTCGATCCGCTGGCCGCCGTCACCGCAGGGGACCCGTATCCGTACTACGAGCGCCTCGTCGCGGAGCGGCCGTTCTTTCGGGACGACACGCTCGGAATGTGGGTCGCTGCGAGCGCGGAGGCCGTCGAAGCAGTTCTCTCCAACGCGGCGATGCGCGTGCGGCCGGCATCCGAACCGGTTCCGGGCGCGATCGCGGGCACGCCGATGGCGGAGATCTTTTCGCGCTGGGCGCGCATGACCGACGGCCCTCGGCATAGCACGGTGAAGACTGCCGTCGTGGCAGCGCTCGGCCGTCTCGATGGGAACGAGCTGATCGCAACGAGCGAGCGCTGCGCGAAGTTGTTGACGCAGACGCGTTTGGACGGCGATCGGGCAGACGCTGAAGCGTTCGTGCTCGGTCTTCCGGCGCTCGCAACTGCGACAACACTCGGTTTCGCGCATGACGACGCATCACGTGCGGTCGCCTGGACGAGCGAATTCGTACGATCCATCGCACCGGGGAGCACGCGAGACGAAATCGCGCGCGGGACTCCGGCGACGGCTGCGCTGATCACCGCGCTGATCGCCGAACCGCCTGCGGACGGAACATTGTTCGCGATATTCCTCGACGAGGGAAGACGGCACGGAATCGAGGATGCGGTCATCGCCGCAAACGCGACCGGCTTTCTCTTCCAGAGCTACGATGCGACTGCCGGGTTGATCGGCAATACGCTGGTCGCGCTCGCCCGACGAGAGGATCTTCGTGACGCAGTTCGGGGCGATGCGGGTTTGCTCGAACGCGTCATCGCCGAAGTCGCGCGCTTCGATGCGCCGGTGCAGAACACGCGCCGCTTCGCGTCCGCCGACACGACGGTGTTGGGCTCGAAGGTCGGCAAGGGCGAAGCGGTCCTCGTCTTGCTGGCAGCCGCAAATCGCGATCCGTCGGTCAACCCCGATCCGCATCGCTTCGACCCTGGTCGCGATGAGCGCCGAACCTACACCTTCGGCATCGGTGCGCACGCGTGTCCGGGCGCGCGGATGGCGAGGACGATCGCTGCAGCCGGCGTCGCCCATCTGCTGCGGGCCGGCATCGACCTTCGGCATCTGATCGCGCCCGCCTATCGACCGTCACTCAACGCACGCGTCCCCAGCTTCGCATCGCGCACAGGAGCCGTCTCATGATCGCCGTCATCTTCGAAGTGTGGCCGCACCCCGAGCGGAAAGGCGAGTATCTCGACATCGCGGCGGAGTTGAGGCCGCTGCTCGACGGCATCGACGGCTTCATCTCGATCGAGCGTTTCCAGAGCCTGAGCCAACCGGAAAAACTGCTCTCGCTCTCGTTTTGGCGTGACGAAGACGCCGTGGCACAATGGCGCCGCCTAGAAGCGCACCGCGACGCGCAAGCGAGAGGGCGGGCGACGGTCTTCAAAGACTATCGCCTGCGAATCGCGAGCGTGGTGCGCGACTACGGCCTCAACGAACGAGATCAGGCGCCGGCCGACAGCAAGGCCGTGCACGGCTGAACGAGGCCGGGCCGCTACCCGACCTGCGTGGTGTGCGCCGTGAGGAGATGCCAGCCGGCGGCGGTGCGTTCGAGCAGGCCGGTGGTGACGGCGTGGATGTCCGTGCCGTCGGCTTGCACGGTCACGAGGTCGAGGTGCGCGATTGCGAGACATTCGGTGATGAAGCGGACGTGCGAGGGCCGGATCTTCAGACGCGAGCCGCGGAAGGGGCCGGCGAACGCTTCGATGTGGCCTTCGCGAATCGCGGCGCGGCCGGCGAAGATGTGGCCGGCACGGCCGACGTAGGTGGCGTCCTCCGCGAAGAACTCGCCGTAGCGGCGGGCGTCACCGGTGTTCCAGGCTCGTTCGGCGTCCTCGAGCATGGCGCGCAGCGAAGCGCCGGCGGCCTGGTCTTCCGTCATCCCGTTCTTCCTGGGGTGGCCTTCATTTTTGGAGTATCGGGTGGAGGGGGCGGGGTGCTGAAGGCGGCCTTGGTGCGTGCGCGGTTGGGGCTCACCCTTCGACGGGCTCAGGGTGACAAACGGGGGCCCTTCGACAAGCTCAGGGTGACAACGACGGGGCCCTTCGACAAGCTCAGGGTGACAACGACGGGGGCGGGGCAACCGGGCGGGGGTGGGGGTGGTTTTCTTGGGGGTGGGGGCGGATTTGATGCAACGGGATGGGTGGCGGTCGTGTTTCCTCGGCGGCTCGGAAGAGCGAGCCGGAGGAAGTTGTGATCGTGTTCGTAGTGATGTCCACCATTATCGTCGTCGGCCTGGCCGCCATGTGGCTGGTGCAGCCGCCCTCGGATCCGGAGATCGTCGTGTGGAACGACGAGGCCGAACGGCGGATGCTCCGTGAGCGGAAGGTCAACACCGGCTGGTGGTGAGGTGGCCCTTGCGCGCGCGGTCGTCCCGGAGGATCCGGATGCGATGCTGGCCGTCGCCCTCGCCGGCGATCTCGACCGCTCGTTCGAGCTGCTCGTCATCGCGTATCGGGTGCGCATCGTGACGTTCGTTGCACGGATGCTGCGCGATGACGCGCGCGCCGAAGACGTGGCGCAAGACGTGTTCGTGCGCGCGTATCGAGCCCTGCAGGCGTATCCCGCCGAGCGTCGCGCGGCGCTGCGCCTGCGTTCGTGGCTCTATACGATCGCGCGCAACCTGACCCGTAATGCGTTCCGCGACGCGCCGCCGGAGAGCGAATCGCTCGACTACGACGACGGCAACCCGCGCTCGGCGCTGCTCGACCCGGAACCTGGTCCCGAGAGCGTCGTGCTGCGCGAGGAAACGTGGAATTCGGTCGGCGCGGCGGTCGACCGGCTCTCGCCGGCGCTGCACGATGCGTTCGTCATGCGCTACTTCGACGAGCTCTCGTACGACGAGATCGCCGAATCGCTCGATCAGCCGGTAGGAACCGTCAAGGCGTCCGCGCATCGCGGGTTGATGGCCGTGCGGGCGCACTTGGAGAAGCACGATGAGTGAGTCGAACCTGCGCGAATTCGGCTCTGCGACGCGCCGGTCCGTGGCGCCGGACTTCACCGCCAAGATCTTCTCGCGCTGCGGCCTCGACCGCTATACGATCGCGCAGAGCGTGCTCGGCGACGTGTACGTCGCGTGGACGGAAAACGGCGTCTCCGCGCTGCGGCTGGCGCAGGACGAACATGCCTTCGAAACGTGGTACGGCGAGCGCTTCGGACGGCGCTGTGTACGGGCCGTCGAGGAGGACCCGACGTCGTCCGCCGCGCGGGCGAAGCTCCGCGGCGAGAACGTCGTCGTACCGCTCGACTTGAGCGGCTGCTCGCCGTTCGAGCACCGCGTGCTGGAACACGCGGCCGAGATCAGGCGCGGCCACGCGCGGCCGTACGGATGGCTCGCACGTGAGGTCGGGATGCCCGAGGCGACGCGCGCCGTCGGCAACGCGCTCGGTCACAATCCCGTCCCGCTGCTGATCCCGTGCCACCGCATCATCCGGACCGACAACTCGATCGGCGGCTACGTCTTCGGCAGCGATATGAAGCGGACGCTGCTCGAAGAAGAGGGCGTAGACTTTGCGGCGCTCGAGCGCGTGACGCGGCGCGGCTTCCGCTACGTCGGTTCGGGCGACGGCACGTTCTGTTTGCCGACCTGCGGCAACGTCGCGAAACACGTCGACGAGCCCGGTTACGTCGGGCTGCGAAGTCTGGAGGACGCGCACAACCACGGGCTCGTTCCTTGCACGTCTTGCCGCCCGATCGCGGCCTGATCGCCGGCCGGCGCCGCGGCTCGAGGAGGGGCGGCGCGGGTCGCTGCGTGAACCGCTCGGGATGAAAGTTACCGCGTTCGTCGACGTTCTCTCGCATTGGTGCTACGCTGCGTATCCGACGCTCGAAGCGCTGCGCGCGTCGATCGCGCAGGACGTCGAGCTCGAAATCGTGTTTGCGCCGGCGTTCGGGAATGCGAACGTTCCGATGTCGCGCGAAGCCGAAGTGTGGTTCTACGAGCGCGGCGCGCTCGCATACGGTCGTCAACTCACGTCGGCGTGGTGCGAAGGCAAGGAGCACTCGTCGACGTGGCATGCGAACGCGGCGGTGCTCGCGGCCGTGAATGCGGGTGCGGATGCGTTGCGTTTGGCGGCGCAGGTATCGCGCGCCGGGATGAGCGACGGCCGGATGATCGGACGCGAAGCCGAAGCGGCTGCCTGCATCGCGGAACTGACCGGCATGCAGCCGCAAGCGGTGCTTGACGCGATGCGCAGCGCGCCCGTCGTCGAAGCGCTCGACGCGGGGAACGCGCGTCTCGCCGCGATCGGATGCGCCGAGCGCCCCAGCTGGCACCTAGTGAACGGCGCCGGCGATCACTCCGTGCTGCAGGGCGTCTGGCAGGCGGAAGCAATCCTTCCGCTAGCGCGGGCCCTTCTCGACGACGAGCGCGCGTACCACCGTGCCGGACCGATGCCGGAGAACCTGTGACGATGAACCGGATCGCGCAATCGCTGTTCGTTCTGACCGCGTCCGCCTCGCTCGCGATCGCGCCGCCGGCGGCACGCGCCGCCACGGAGTCCCCGCTCGCGCTCGCGCCGACCGTCACCGAGAAAGTCGACGCGATCGTAAGGCAAAGCACATCCGGTGCCCCGGGCTCCGCGCCGGCCGTGTCGGTCGCGATCGTCGAGGGCGGCAGAATCGTCTACGCGCGAGCCGGCGGGCTGGAAGACGTCGCGGGGAAGCGTGCTGCGACGACGCAAACGCGCTTTCGGATCGCCTCTGTCACGAAGATGTTCACCGCCGTAGCGGTGATGCAGCTGGTCGAAGCGGGCAAGATCAAGCTCGACGACCCGCTCGCCGCGTATCTCCCCGACGCGCCGCACGCGCGCGAGGTCACGATTCGGCAGCTGCTGATGCACACGTCGGGGATCCCGAACTTCGGCGACGCCGCCTTCGCGAGCGGGAGCGTGCGCACGGTGACGACGCCCGCCGCCATCGTTGCGTCGATGGCGCAAAAGCCGCTCGGCTTCACGCCGGGAACGCGCTACGAGTACAGCAACACCGGCTATGTGCTGCTCGGGATGACGATCGAAAAGGTCAGCGGCTCGGCGCTTGCCGCGTACGAACGCGACCATATCTTCTCGCCGGCGGGGATGCGCGACACGACCGTCGGCGAGCTGCCCGCCGGGCCAGGCTCGGCCACCGGATACATGGACGCCAAAGCCGCGCTCGCGCAGCCGTTCGACGCGTCGTGGCTGTACGCGAGCGGCGACATCGTGTCGACGCCGTCCGACGTCGCGCGATTCGACGTCGCGCTGATGAACGGGATGCTGGTGCGGCCCCAGACGTTCGCGATGATGCGCGAGCACCCGGTCGCGACCGACGAACCCACCGCCAAGTACGGTTTGGGGGTGACGGCCTTTCCGCTCGCCGACCTCACGTTCATCGGCCACCACGGCGGCGTTCCGGGGTTCGAGGTCGACAACGAGCTGCTCCCCGATCAGAAGTTCGCGATCGTCGTGTTCGGCAACGCGTTCGATTTCTCGACCGCGAAGCTGAACGGACCGCTGCTGGCCGCGCTCTTCCCCCAAACCTCCGCGCGCGCGGTAGCGGAGCAGAAGAAAGCTGCGCTCACCGTCGCCGCCGGCGAAGATCCGGCGATCACCGAGCGCTTTCGCGTCTTCTTCAGCGCGCTTCAGAAGGGGCGCGTCGACCGCACCGCGGTGACCAGCGCGATGAACGCGCAGCTCACCGCGGAGAGCCTCGGCAGCGTCGCGGAACAACTCGCGGCGCTCGGGACGCTGGAGAAGCTGATCTTCCAATCGAAGGCGGAACAAGGGCTCGGCACGGTTTTCCACTACACCGGCGTCTTCTCGAAGCAGACGACGCCGATGACGTTCTCGCTCGACAAGAGCGGAAAGATCGCGGGCGCGTTCCTCCAGTGACCACGACCAAGACGCGCTGCTGGTGGGCGACGGATGCCAGCCCGGCGATGACCGCCTATCACGACGACGAGTGGGGCACGCCGCTTCACGACGACCGGCGGTTGTTCGAACTCCTCATCCTCGAAGGCGCCCAAGCCGGACTGTCGTGGTCGACGATTCTCAACAAGCGCGAGGCGTATCGCAAGGCCTATCGCGACTTCGATCCCGCGAAAGTGGCGAAATTCGGCGAACGCGACCGGGCGGCGCTCGCCGCAAACGCCGGCATCGTGCGCAACGCCGCGAAGATCGGCTGGTCGATCCGCAACGCGCAGGCGTATCTCGCGGTGCAGCGCGAGTTCGGTTCGTTCGATGCGTATTTCTGGGCGTTCGCCGGCGGGGCGCCGCTCGTGAACCTGCCAAAAAGTTCGGCCGACGTCCCCGCGTCGACGCCGCTCTCCGACCGGCTGAGCAAAGACCTCCGCGCGCGCGGCTTCGGCTTCGTCGGGACGACCATCTGCTACGCGTTCCTCCAGGCGACCGGCGTCGTCGACGACCACCTCGCCAGCTGCTTCCGCGCGCGGGGGTCCCCCAGCCGGCGTCGTACACCACGATGATGCTGCTGCGTGGTGATGCGATCGTCTTGGCCGGCGCGACGGGCCGGGTCGGCGGCGCGACGCTCGCGACGTTCGTGCGCGAAGGCGCGCGGGTGCTGGTCCTCTCGCGCTCCCTCGAACGTGCCCGCGCAGCGATCGACGAGATTCTCGACGGCGACGAAGCCGCGGCGGCGATCCCGTTTGCCTGCGACGGGGCCGACCCCGCGCAGGCCGCGGCGGCGATCGCCGCCTGCGTCGAGCGGTTCGGGCGAATCGACGCGTTGGTGAGCCTGGCCGGCGCGGCGAAAGTGGTGCCGCTGGTGGAGTCGTCGATCGCGGACCTGCGCGAGAACGTCGCGGGCTTTCTCGAGACAGCATACAACCTCGCCCTGCCGGCGCTGCGCGCGATGCTGGATCAGCCGTACCGCGACGACGCGCGCTCGCGCGGCCGGATGGTCGTCGTGACGGCCGGTTCGTCGAAGCAGCCGGCGCCGGGCCGTGGGCTCTTCGGCGCGGCGAAGGCGGGAGTCAACGTCCTCATGCAGGCGATCGCGCGCGAGCACAAGGACGACGGGATCGTCGCCAACGCGCTCGTCCTTGGCGGGGTCGCGACGGAAGCCGCGCGGTCGTACTACGACGCCGGCGCGTTCGCCGCGGCGGCGACGCCGCAGGAAGTCGCGGACGCGCTTGCGTTCCTCGCCAGCGACCGCGGAAGCGGGATCAACGGCGCGCTCGTCGATCTCAACGCGCGCGAAGTCGACTGATCGCGCGGTGACCGCGCTCTACGCGATCCCTTCGTGGCTGCTGCTGACGCTCGCCGTCGTGCTTTTTGCCGGGCTCGCGTGCGCTGGGCTGATCGCTCAGCGACGGGCTCTGCCGAGGGTCGACTTTCGCGCCCACAACGAGGTCGCGGGACTCTTCATCGGCGTCGTGGCGGGCCTGTTCACGGTCACGGTCGCGTTCATCGTCGCGATCGTCTGGCAGCAGTTCGACGGCACGACGCAGCGCATCGGCGCGGAAGTCGCCTCCGCGAAAGATCTGTGGCACGTCTCCGCGGGCTTGCCTGCGCCGTTGCGCGCCGAACTACGCGGCACGCTCGCGCAGTATGCGGCGCTGATGGTGACCGAAGAGTGGCCGGCGATGCACCATGGCGGCTCGAGCCGGCGCGCCGAGGCGATCGTCTCCCAGGCATTCGAAGACACCGCGAGCTTTCGCCCGGCGGACGCAGGATCAAGCACGGCGCAGTCGAGCGCGCTGCACTATCTCTCCGAGATGCACGACGCGCGTCATCACCGGCTCGACGACAACAGCAACGGCCTGGCGCCCTTCGAATGGGCATCGCTCCTGCTGGGCGCGGTGATGGTCGTCGGCCTCTGCTACATGGTTGGATTGCCGAACATCCGGGCCCATGCGTTCATGACGGCGGTCGTCGCGGCGGCGATCGCCTCGATGTTCGTGCTGATCTTCGAGTTGGACTATCCATTCCGCGGCGACGTCGCCGTCCCGCCGGATCTCTGGAGCGGCTTCGTGCGCGACCATCCGGTGCCCGGCGCGACGACGGAGGTCGTCGTACCGCGACACGCGTAGCGTAGCGCATGGCGCACGTTCACGATCCGCTCACTTGCCGCTGCCCGCACGGCCGCTTCGATCCGGCCGTCTTCGCGCGTGCCGCCGCGCTGCTCGACCGGCGCGCGTTTCTCGGCGGGCTCGGAGCTGCGCTCGGCGCCGCGGCGTGGCCGTCGCGCGCCCGCGCCGCCGAGTCGGTGACGGTGCTGCGCGCGGCGCGGCTGTTCGACGGCGTCTCGATGCGCACGCCCGGCGTGCTGGTCCTGCGCGGCGACCGGATCGCCTCGTTCAACGCGGGCGATGCGGGGAGCGACGCGACGGTGATCGATCTCGGCGACGCGACCATCATGCCGGGGTTGATCGACGCGCACACGCACGTCGCGAACTCCGTGGTATCGTCGTCGTACCTCATCCGCGAACATACGGCCGACTCGGTCGCGGAGGCGGCGATCGGATCGATCCGCAACGCGCAGGCGATGCTCGCCAACGGCTTCACCACCTTGCGCGACGTCGGCGGCGGGAACGGGATCGACCTCGCGATGCGCAACGCCATCGCCCGCGGTGTCGTGGTCGGGCCGCGCATGCTCGCGGCCGGTCCGTCGCTGTCGATCACCGGCGGGCACGGTGACGCGAACGACCTGCCCTCGTCGGTGCACGTCGACTCGTCGATCGAGTCCGGCGTCTCGTTCGGTCCGTACGGTTTTCGCCAAAAGGTGCGCGAGCACGTCAAGCGCCACGTCGACTTGATCAAGATCACCGCGACCGGCGGCGTGCTCTCCTACCGCGACGCGTTCGACGTCCCGCAGTTCAACCTCGACGAAGTGCAAGCCGTGGTCGACGAAGCGACGAAGTTCGGCCTGAAGGTTGCGGCGCACGCGCACGGCGACCGCGGGATCGCGGTGGCCGTCAACGGCGGCGTTCATTCGATCGAGCACGGCACCGGCGTCGGCGACGCGACGCTGCGTTTGATGAAGGAGCGCGGCACGGCGCTCGTCCCGACGATCTGGGCGCTCGACTCGATCCTGCAGCCGGGCAACCCCAACAAGATCACGGCGAACCTCGTCGAGAAGGCGCACCAGGCCGCTGTGCTGCGCGACACCGGCATGCATCGGGCGCTCGCCGCCGGTGCGAAGATCGTCTACGGCACCGACGCCGGCGTCTTCCCGCATCGCGAGAACAACAAAGACTTCGCGCTGCTGCGCGCGATGGGGATGGCGCCGCTGGACCTGCTGCGCTCCGCGACGTCGCACGCCGCGGACCTGATCGGCACCGACGACCGCGGCCGCCTCGCGGTCGGAAAGCTCGCCGACGTCGCAGCGTTCGCCGGCGACCCGAGCACGAACATCGCGCTGCTCGAGAAGCCGCCGGTGGCGATCTTCGCGGGCGGCAAACGCATCGATCGCACGAAACTGGTGTGATCGTCGTCGCCGGCTAGCCCTCCCAGGTCCAGCCGGCGACCTCCGGCATGTCGCACCCGTGCTCGCGGATGTACGCGGCATGCCGCTCGAGTACGTCTTCGCAAAATCCGCGTGCGCCTGCGGGGACGCGGTACCCGTCGGTCTCCTCGGCACGTCGGAGCGCGTCGAGCGCGAGGTGATACCGGCTGACGCGGTTCAGCACGACCATGTCGAACGGCGTCGTCGTCGTCCCTTCTTCGACGTACCCGTGCACGTGGAACCGTCCCGGCGAGGGGCGCCGGTAGATCAGCTCGTGCACGGTGCGCGGATACCCGTGGTAGGCGAACACGACCGGACGATCGTCGGTGAAGAGTTCGACGAACCGGCGCTCGTCCGAGCCGCTCGGGTGCATCTCCGGCGATGCGAGCGCGAAGAGGTTGAGGACGCTCACGACCCGCAGCCGCAGCGTGGGTGCGTAGGTTCGCAGGAGCGAGGCGGCGGCGAGCGTCTCGAGCACCATCGCGTCGCCGGCGCACGCCAGCACGACGTGCGGATCGGCGTCATCGGCCGCCCACGCCCAACGGCTCGCGCCGGCGCCCAGCTCGGCGCGCGCCTCGTCGAGGCTGCGCCACTGCGGTGCGTCCTGCTTCGGGGCGACCACGACGTTGACGCGGTCGGTGCTTTCCAGAACGTGCTCCATGACGCACAGCAGCGTGTTGGCGTCAGGCGGAAAGTAGACGCGCACGGCTTCGGGCTTCTTGTTGAGCACCGTGTTGACGAAGCCCGGACCCTGATGCGAGTAGCCGTTGTGTTCCTGGCGCCAGACGTGTGACGTCAACAGGAAGTTCAGTCCGGAAAGCGGCTTACGCCACGGCGTCTCGCGCGCCATCTTGAGCCATTTGGCGTGCTGCGCGACCATCGAATCCACGATCGGCACGAAGCCCTCATACGACGCGAAGATGCCGTGCCGTCCCGAAAGGACGTATCCCTCCATCCAGCCTTCGCAGGTGTGTTCGCTGAGGATTTCCATCACGCGCCCGTCGCGCGCGAGCGAATGGTCCGTCGCGATCTGCGGCAACGCCCAAGCGCGCGACGTGACCGAGAACACGTCGTCCAATTTATTCGACGACGTTTCGTCCGGCGAGAAGAGCCGAAAATTTGCGTTGTGCGCGTTGGCGCGAAACACGTCTGCCAGCCAGCCGCCGAGACGGTGCGTCGCCGAGCACGACGTCGCACCGGGCTCGGCGCCGTCGTAGGCGTGCGGCTCCAAGGCTGGGAGAACGAGCGGCTTCCGGCGCGCGCCGCCGTTGGCACGCGAATTGCGGCCGATCAGCCGACGGGGCGTCGGAAGAGTCTCGAGGATGTCGGCGTGCGGCCGGCCTGCCGCGTCGAAGAGCTCATCGGGCCGATACGAGCGCAGCCATCGTTCCACCGCGCGCCGGTGCACCGCGTTCGTGAACGGATCGGTGATCGGAATGCCGTGCGAACGCGGTGTGTTCGCGACGGGCTTTCCGTCGATCGAGCGTGGTCCCGTCATGCCTTTCGGTGAACGCAGGACCAGCACCGGCGGCGCGATCGGTTCGGCGCCACGCTGTGCCGCCGCGCGGCGCTGCGCGAGCCGGTCGTAGGCCGCGTCGAACGCGCGCCACACGCCGTCGTGCATGGCATCCGACGCCTGTTCGTCGCCGGCCCGCACGAGGATCGGCTCGTAACCCAAGCCGCGTAGATACGCGCAAAGCCCCTCATCCGTCAAGCGCGCGAAGATGGTAGGACCGGAGAGTTTGTAGCCGTTGAGGTGCAGGATGGGAAGCACGGCGCCGGAGGTTGCCGGATCGATGATCGCGTGCGAGAGCCAGGATGCGGCGAGCGGCCCGGTCTCCGCCTCGCCGTCGCCGATGACGCAGGCGACGACGAGTTCCGGATCGTCGAGCGCGACTCCGTACGCGTGCGAGAGCGCGTACCCCAGTTCTCCGCCTTCGTGCAGCGCACCGGGCGTGCGCGCGGTCAGGTGGCTCGGCATCCCGCCGGGCCAGGAGAACCCCCGCACCAACGCAAGCGCGCCGTCCTCGTCTCGGGCAAAGCGTGGGTCGTATTCGGCGAGCGTTCCCTCCAGGAAGAGGTTGGCGTAAATCGCCGGCGCTCCGTGCCCCGGGCCGACGAGGAGCAGCATGTCCAGGTCGCGGTCGCTCACGAGGCGGTTGAGATGCGCGTAGATGAGGTTGAGGCCGGGCTGCGTCCCCCAGTGTCCGAGGACGCGGGTTTTGCAGTCGGATGCTTCAAGCGGTCGCCGCAGAAGCGCGTTGTCGCGCAGGTAGAGCTGCGCGGCACCAAGGTAATTTGTCGCTCGCCAGTAGCGGTCGAGCGCCGCAAGGCGTGCCGGCGAGCGGGTCGGTGCGGATTCCACGATCGTCACGCTCGTATTCTATGCGGCTCGATGCGCCCGAAGCGTGAACCACCTGTGAACGCCCGCGACGGTTCGAGTTCTCAGCCCGTTCTCACCGGCCAGCCACGATACGTATATGGCCGCCGCGTTTGCGCACATCACCGTACCGGTCGACGGCTCGACGACCGCCGCGCGAGGCATAGCGTTCGCGCTGGAGTTCGCGCGCGGCGGATGCTCGGTGACGTTTTGCAGCGTCGTCGATCCGACGCTCGCCTGCCTTCCGGTCGGCTACGGCGTCTCGACGGATCCCGGTCCCATGCTCACCGTGCTCGACGACGACGCGACGCTGTTTTGCCGGGCCGCTCAGGCGAAAGCGGCCGGCGCGGGGGTCGCATCGGACACGCAAGTCCTGCACGGGCAGTGTGTCCAGGCGATCGAGTCGCTGGTCCGGCAGAACGGCTCCCAGGCGATCGTGGTGGGCACGCACGGCAGAACCGGTCTGGCGCGCAGCCTGCTCGGCAGCGTCGCTGAGGGGCTCCTTCGGCGCAGCGACGTTCCGGTGGTGGTCGTGCACGAAGGCGACGTCGCGCGCGCGGGCCCGATTGCGGTCGCGCTCGACGAATCTCCGGCGGCGCACGCCGCGCTCGGAACCGCGATCGCGATCGGCGCCGCTCGTGGAATTCCGATCGCGCTGATCCACATCTCCGGTACGGCGGCCTCCGTCGATCCCGGCCGAGTGGACGTGCTGATGTCCGGTGCTGTGAAGCGCGCCGGGGCGCAGGGTGTGAACGCGGAGGTCGTCGTTCGCAATGGTCGCGCGCCCGAGACGCTGCTCGCCGCTGCGGACGAGCTCGATTGCTCGATGATCGTGATGGGAACCCACGGACGGCCGTTCGTCGAGCGCCTCCTGCTCGGCAGCGTCGCCGCGTACGTCGTGCAGCACGCACGCATCCCCGTCGTCACGGTCCGGCGCGCTTTCGTTTGAGGGCGGCGTTCCAGCGCTGCGTCATCGTGCGCAGGTCGTTCATGCGCACCGGCTTGGAGAGGTAATCGTCCATCCCGGCAGCCAGGCACGCTTCGCGGTCTTCCTTGAACGCGTTCGCGGTCATCGCGACGATCGCCACGTGGCCGCCCGTCATCGCCTCGGCCGCCCGGACCGCGCGCGTCGCAGCGAAACCGTCCATATTCGGCATGTGACAGTCCATGAAGACCAGCGAGAAGCGTTCCGCCTGGAGGGCCTCGACCGCCTCGATGCCGTCCGAGACGACCTTCACCGTAATTCCGAGCGCTGCGAACTGATGCACCAGGATATCCTGGAGGCTCAGGTTGTCCTCGACGATCAGCACCGTCCCGTCCGCGCCGTGCTCTTGGATGGATGGGGGTTCCGGCTGCAGCGGACCCTCGCCGAGCGCTTCAGCAATGCGATCGAACAAGTGCGACTGGCGGATCGGGCTGGTGAGCCGTTCGTCGCGGCCGATCGAGATGATGCGCGCCGGACCGAATGCCGGGCTCGCGCACAGTGCCTCTATCGCCGGCGCCGTCACCGCGTCGTCGCCGTCGACGATAGCGATCCAGTCGACGGTATCGTCCGCGCCGCGTTCGGCATTGCGGGCCCGAATCGCCTCAAAGGCCTGCTCGGCATCGCGCACGCAGAGCGCCGGTATCCCCCACGACTCGACGTAGCGTGAGACGATGTCGCAGAACACCTCATCGGAGCTCGCTACGACGGCGCGTACCCCGTAGACGTGGCGGCTCGATCCGACGGCGCTCGGCCGGCCGAAGCGTGCGGAGAACCAGAACAGCGACCCCCCTCCGGGCTCGCTGGCGACTCCCATTCCGCCGTCCATTAGCTCGACGAGTCGCTTGGAGATCGAGAGCCCGAGACCCGTGCCGCCGTACGTGCGCGACGCCGAACCGTCGGCTTGGACGAACGGCTCGAACAGCTTCGGCAGCGTCTCCTCATCGATTCCGATCCCGCTGTCCTGAACCTCGAACCGCACGCGGGCGTGGCGGCTCGACGTCTCGGCCAGGAGCGCGCGAACGACGACGCGGCCGCGCTCGGTGAACTTTACCGCGTTGCCGATCAGGTTCAGCAGGATCTGGCGCAGACGGTCTTGATCGCCGCGCAGCGACGGCGGGATCAGCGGGTCGACGTACGTGTGCAGCGTCAGCCCTTTGTCGCGCGCCTGAGGTGTCAGAACCGCGGCGGCACCGCCGACGACCGACTCGAGCTCGAAATCGCGCGACTCGAGATCGACCTTCCCGGCTTCGATCTTCGAGAAGTCCAGGATGCTGCTGATGACCGAGAGCAGCGCCACCGCCGACTGATCGATCGTCTCGACGAAACTGCGCTGGCGCTCGTCCAGTTTCGTTGCGCTGAGCAGCTCCGCGGTGCCGATGATCGCGTTGAGCGGCGTGCGCAGCTCGTGGCTCATCGTCGCGACGAACTGCGATTTGAGCTGCGATGCATCGATGGCGCGGTCGCGCTGCAGGTGCATCTCCTCGGCATGCTTGCGCTCCGTGATGTCGATGACGGAGGCCAGCACGAACTGGCCCTGCGGCGTACTGAGCGGGTTGAGGCCGATCTCGATCGGAACCTCCGTACCGTCCTTGCGCAGGCCGAACAGATCGCGCCCGGCCCCCATCGAACGCGTGCTGGGCGCGCGGTGAAAACCTTCACGCAGCCCGCGGTGCCCGCCGCGGAAGCGTTCGGGGACGAGGTTCTCGACCGGCGTGCCGAGGAGCTCTTCGCGCGCGTATCCGAAGAGCCGTTCGGTTTGCGCGTTCACGAGTGCGATCGCGCCGCTGCGGTCGACCATCAGCATCGCGTTCGGCGCCGCTTCGACTACCGAGCGAAAATGTTCCTCGCCGCGCTTGCGTTCGGTGATGTCGATGATGGCCGCGAGCGTGAAGTCGCCATGCTGCGTCGCGATCGGGTTGAGCCCGATCTCGATCGGCACCTCGCTCCCGTCTTTGCGCAGCCCGAAGAGCTCGCGACCGGCTCCCATCGCCCGCGTCGCCGGCGCGGCCAGGAAGCCGAGGCGCAGCCCTGAGTGTGCGCGGCGAAAACGTTCGGGGACCAGCATCTCGATCGAACGCTCGAGCAGTTCACCACGGTCGTAGCCGAAAAGACGCTCACTCTGCTCGTTGACCAGCGTGATGCGGCCATCCGGATCCACGACGACGATCGCGATCGGCGCGGCCTCGACGACGAGGCGAAGATGTTCCGGGTCTTGCATATCGGTCTCCGAGGCTCGTTTCTTCCACCGCGCCGCGCGGCGGCCCCCCGTGTGAACGCCGGTTCCAACGATCTTCCGCCGCATCGGCGAGCATGCACGGATGACGTCCTCCGTCACGATCGTACGAAGCGTTCTCCTAAACTGCCTTGCGATCGTGCCGCTCCTCCGCGCGCAGCTCGAAACCTTGGAGGAAGCCTCCG
Organism: Vulcanimicrobiota bacterium; assembly: GCA_028287545.1. The sequence goes on from JAQBPL010000215.1 coordinate 32,731, forward strand.
AGCACGGGACGGTGCTGATGGCTGCCCGCATCCCGGGGAACGACCGCTTCACCGTGCCCATACGCCTGAGGGTGAGCTATCCGGCGCCCAAGACCCCGCGATTCGGCCTCACCATCGCGGCGCGAACCGTGCCCGCGCTGTACCCGCGGTTTCGAGGCGACCTCGAGCTCGCGGGAGCGGGCATCGCCGCAACGAAACTCACGCTTTCCGGTGAGTATCACGTGCCGTCCGGGCCGCTGGGGCGCGCGTTCGATGCCGCCGTCGCGCGCGGCGTCTCGCCGCGCGGTTTGGAGGACCTCCTGGATCGCCTGATCGCCGACGTCGCGGCCGACGTGGCGCATGAATCCGACGCTGCGTATCGGGCGGGACGCCACGGCGAGTAGCCGTCGCAACGCTCCCGCTCTAGCCCGATGCCGTCTCGGCGAGAACGCCGGGCAGAAGATGCGTGCGAGCCGGGACGACGATGACTGGGACGTCGCTGCTGCGCACGAGAGCCTCGGCGGTGCTGCCGAGAAGCACGCGATCGAGATGCCGCCGGCCGTGCGTACCAACGACGATAGCGTCGGCGCGCTGGCGGCGGGAGGCCTCGAGCAATCCGGTCGCTGCGGCGTGAGCGTCGACGATCTCCGTATCCGGATAGACGTCGACCGCGTTCGCATACTGCAGTCCGGCGTCGAGCGCGTCGCGAGCGGAGGGGCGAATCTCGTGGAGGTACGGGATCGGATCGTACCCGTATGCGCCGACGACCCCGTCGTGTGCCTCGACGACCGTGCAAAACACGAGTCGGACGTTGCGGTGCAGCGACAGCGCGACCGCGAAGACCGCCGCACCCTCTGAAGGCGGCGAGGCGTCGACTCCGACGACGATCCGGTGCAGCTCCGGGGCGCGCGACGACATTCCTTCGCTCACCACGATCACGGGGATATGCGCGATCCGCAGAAGCCCGTCCGCGTAGCTTCCGACCAGCAATCCCGCGAGACCGGAAAGGCCGCGCGTCCCAACCGCGATCGCGGTTGCGTTCCACCGTTGCGCCGCATTGAGCACGCCGGCGACGACGCCGTTGGTCGAGAGATCGAGGCTCACCGGTACCGAGCACGAGGCGACCCGCTCGGCCGCCTGCCGTAGGAGCCCGCGGCGAAACACGTCGAGACCGCGTACGACCGGTTCCGTCTCGCGTCGCTCGCGCCGCGCCTTCGTGTCGAGCGGGAGCACCGTCGGCGCCCCGATGTCCGAGACGTGCGCGATGACAACGTCCCCCGCGAACTGCTCGGCAAGCGCGACGGCGCGCGCGAGCGCGGCATCCGCGGGCGGCGAGCCATCGTAGCCGACGACGATGCGGGCGAAGGGATGCGTGAAGCTCATGTGCCTGAGTCTGTTCTGATCGCGTGAAAGTTCGGTGAACCCGCATTCACGGGTGGCTCTCACGGAGTTCGCACGGTGACGGTACGCTGTCGATGCGATGATCACCGAACTGCGCACCCCGGCCGAGCCGCTCGTTCGTGGACTCAACCTCCGAGGAAGGCCGGCCGGAGAGTTGCGGTTCGGGCACGTCCGGACCTCGCTGATCGCGGCAAGCCACACGACGAGTGAGCGCGGCCATCTCAAACGGTACCGGTAAAGTTTGTCGCCTACGTGTCCTTCCGTCCGGCGACCCCTTCGATGCCCCTTCGCCACAGAAGCTCTCGCTCTTCGAGCGCGCGCGCAATGCGGCGCAGAACGTCGTTGGCGGTCGCGATGGCTATTCGTCTCCCAGCGATCGCGTCGAAGAGTTTACCGAGTGGACCGCCGGGCGGGGCGTAGCTCCCGTCGAGGACGAGCCGCGTGTTCGCGTTCTCGATGCGGATCCGCAACGTTCCCACGAAGTCCGGCAGCCACGCGCTGCCTGCCGACCAACGCAGCAGGATCTCGTCGTGCGAGCGGCCGGATTCGGTGACGTCGGTGCGAAGCCCATAACGTACCGTGACGCGGTGGCCGAGTGGTCCGGCGTGCAAGACGGCACCCTCGCCGCCGCGCTCCGCCTCCTTGAGGTACTCGCTTGCGTATTCAGCGGAGATGGAGAACGGACAGTTCGCGAGGATCTCGGCGTGGACGGTTCTGACGCAGCGCACGATCACCGCACCGCAACGCCGTGGCTGTGAAGCAGCCGCTCCACGACCCAGCGCAGGACAACGTGGTGACGATTACGCCCGCATTCCATGCGTCCAACGTACCGCTCAAGCGTGAAGACCAAAAGAACGCGCTGCGAAGGGTCTCGCCGGAGGCCTTCGCAGGATCCTCAAGAGCAGCTGGTAGGATCGTTTCAAAGGAAGGCTCATCATGCGCATGTCGCACTCGCTCTTGCATCCCTCGGCGCTCGCCATCGCGGGCGGCATCGGCGCCATCGTCCTCGCAACCCTGATGGGGTTCGGCATGATGGGCGCCGGATCGATGATGGCGGGCGGCGGGATGATGGGCGGCTATGGACCGTACGGTGGTTTCCCCGGCTATCACGTGACCGTCGGCGGCGGGTTGTTCATGTTGTTCTGGGCGTTCGTCGTCGGCGCGCTCGCCGGCTGGATCGTCGCGCTCGTCTATAATGCCGTCGTCCGTCAGTCGTCATCGAACGTGACGGGTCCCTCCACGGAATAGCGGCGCTGTGCGGCGACTGCCAAGTGGTGGACGGAGATGAAGCGCGCCTTGGCCGTCGCACTCATCACCTTGGCGACGGGCGCCGGAACCATCGTCGCCTGCTGGACGGGTTACGCGCTGGTCGCGTGGCTCGGCTACGGCCGGCTCCAGGTCGACCGGCGTCCCGATGCGCTGTTCGATCGTTTCATGCCGGTGTACGAGATTGCGGAGCGGCACGAAACGCGCGTTGCCGCGCCCGCGCACGTGACCTATGCCGCCGCCTGCGCGTTCGACTTGCAGCGGTCCGCGATCGTCCGCGCAATCTTCCGCGGGCGCGAGATTCTGCTGCGCGCGCCGCGCGAGCGCGAAGTGCTTCCGACGCAACTGCTCGCGCAGACGCTGCGGATCGGGTGGGGCGTATTGGCCGAGGACCCCGGGCACGAATTCGTGATGGGCGCCGTGACGCAGCCCTGGGAACCGCAGGTGACGTTTCACGCGGTGCCGCCCGATCGCTTCGCATCGTTCGGCACACCGGGATACGCGCAAATCGCCTGGTCGATTTCGGCCGATCGTATCGACGAACGGACGTCGCTGCTTCGCACGATCACTCGAGTCCGCACGACGGACGCCGCTTCGCGCGAAAAGTTCCGGCGCTACTGGGCGACCTACTCGCCCGGAATCTTGCTGATCCGCTTCGCGGCGCTGCGGGTCGTGCGAGGCGAAGCCGAGCGCCGATATCGGGAAATGGGCAGAGACGTTCAACCTTCGCCGTGCCCACGGAACTCGTAGGTCTTGCCGAGCCGCTCGTGGGAGTTCGTCGCGGCGAGCGAGGCGGCCGATTGTTTGCCGAGCAGACGCTCCAGAACGACGCCCTCGAGGAACCCGACGAACGCGGCCGCTGCGCCAATCGTTAGAAGGATCGCGAGGACGAGAACGACCGGGCCGGCATTGGACACCGCGGCCATTGCGCTGCCGCCGAGAATCAACGACGGAAGCGCGATGCATCAGGCGACGGCGCGCGCAACGATCCACCATAGCGGTCGGTGCGTCTGCTCCCTCAGGATGATCGCCTGCGGCAGCGCCATGAAGGCGCCCACCAGCGCGCCGAGGGCAGCACCGAGTGCGGCTTGCGCGGCAAGGTTCCATTCCGAGACAACGGCGGCGTACGGTCCCGTGTCGGCCGCGAACTGCACGCTGCGGCCCAAGAGCGCTCCGGCGATCGTCGCTGCGACCCAGCCATCCGCGAGCCGCGGGCGCGCTTTGCGCAGGATCCAGCGCTGGCCGAAACCGAGGAGGAGACCCTCCAGCAGCGCGACGCCGATGACGGTGCCCCACGACTCGGCCTCCGCGACCAGCGCGATGCAGACGACGATGGTCTCGACCACCGCAGAGACGACGACCCATCTCACGACGAAGCGATGTATCTGTCACATTCCTCCGAGTCTACAGCCTACGGCGAAATTGAGAACGGCGCGTGAACGTCCGGCGAGATGCCTTCACAGTATTTGCACCCGCGCTCGTTAGTATCGCCACGTGACGAGCACAGCTCACGGTCGCCGGCGTTGGGGTCTTGGGCTCCGGCGTGAGCGCCGCGGTCTTTGAGGCACGCCACCGAGACGCTTGGGTGGCGGCGAAGAGCTCGTAGTCGCGGGGACTTTGTCGACGGCAAATGGATAATCAAATCAGACAGAAGATCCTAGCGCTTTTGGATCAGCATCGGACTATGACGATTGCCACGCTAAGGCCGGACGGCTGGCCGCAAGCGACGACGGTAGGCTATGCGAACGAAGGCCTCACGCTGTACTTTCTCTGCGGCTCGGATAGTCAAAAAGCGGAAAATCTCGCGCGAGACGATCGGGTATCGCTGACGATCGATCACGACACGCCGCAAGTAATGGACATCACCGGACTTTCCATGGCCGCCCGCGCGCAAGCCGTGGCCGATCCGGCCGAAGCCGAGAAGGCTTTGCGCTTGCTCATGCTGAGGTATCCGCAGCAGGCCTCAATACCGGTGCCAATGCCGACCCCGGCGGACGTCCGCATATTTCGCGTGACGCCGACTGTGATCTCCGTGCTCGACTACGCCAAGGGCTTCGCGCACGCCGATCTCGTCACGTGCTAGGGCCGTGCGCCGATCTGGAGCGTCACGTGAACGCCGCCGCCGAAAAACCGTTCCTGCGTTGGGAATCCATTCTCGTTCAGGATCGCGAGCATCGCGACGTTGCCGCGCATCGTGTCGGCGTGTAACGTACGGATGCCTCGGGCGCGCAGCTCGGCCACGATCGCGGTGAATAGCGCCGTTCCGACGCCGTGATGCTGCTCGCGATCGCGCACGACGAACGCGGCCTCCGCCTCCTGCGGTGCGAGCATCGCGGCATACGCTTCCCCGACGATCTCTCCGCTCGAGTTCTCCGCGATCAGCGCGAAGTCGCCGCCGCCGCACCCGACCTCGCGGCTCAGTTCCTCGGTCGCGAAAGCGCGGGACACGCCGCCCATGAAGCGCCGCACGATGGAATCGGGTGAGAGCGACCGTACGAGTGCGCCGATCCCCGCGGCGTCCGTAGCAACGGCGCGCCGCACGCTGATTGCTCTATCGCTCACCATGTTCGCAGTGTGCCGCACCGCTGTGAACAACTCGCGAAGGACGGTTCACGCCATCGTCACAGCGCGGTGAGAGGATCCGCGCATGGGCCTCTTTTCCCGGATTCTCGTTGCCGTCGATGGTTCTGGCCCGTCCAAGGCCGCCGTCCAGTTCGCGTTGCGGCTAGCCGCACCGGCGCGGCATGAGACGGTCCGCTTCGTTTCCGTCTTCGAGCGCGACTCGCTCATCGGGCGCTGCACGTCGGACGTCGCCTCGGGACTGGCGATGGACGCGGTGCTGGATGCGGCGCAGGCGGAGTGCCAGGCTGCGCTCGATACCTCGAAGGAGGCCGCGCGCGTCGCCGGCGTCGAGGCGACGTTCGTCATGCGGACCGGACTCGCGGTCGATGCGATCCTCGACGAAGCGCGTGAGTGGAATGCATCGTGCATCGCGGTCGGGACGCGCGGTTGGAAGGGGATAGCGCGCGCATTTTTCGGCAGCTGCGCCGAGGGCGTGCTGCGCCGCAGCCCGGTCCCGGTCCTCATCGGGCATGCGACATCCGCCTACGTCGGGGATCCGTTCGAGCGCATCCTGTGCGCGGTCGATGACTCGCCCGCCGCGCGGCGAGCCTTCGAGGGAGCGGTCGCCCTCGCGGTTGAGCGCGACGCCGAGCTGCACGTCCTCTCGGTCGTGCAGGTCGCCGACATGTACGCAGCCGCATTCGAACTCGAAGGCTTCGACCCGGATGGGTCGATGAGCGCGATCTACGCCGAGGCGAAGGCGGCGGTCAAGGCGCTCGGCGCCGACGCGATCACACACGGCGCGCGCGTGAAGCCCCACGTCCTGGGCGGCTCCGACGTCGCGGAGCGGATCGTGCAGTGCGCGACGACAAGCCGCTGTGGTGTCATCGTGCTCGGAACGCATGGCCGCGGCGGGATCCGGCGTACGATCCTCGGCAGCACGGCCGAAGGCGTTCTCCGCTCGACCACGATCCCCGTGATCGCGTTCCGCGATCCGCGCACGCTCGAGGACGCCGAGGATGAACTCGGAGCCGAGGCCTTTACCGCGCCGTGAACGCGGCGCGCGCGAGTTGCCATCCCTCGCGCGCGGCGACGACGTACACGGCGACGCGCGAGCGCTCCTCCGAGATGCGGCCTTCGCCGTCGAGCGTAGCGTTGCGGTGTTCGTCGACCAGTGCTCCCGCCGCCGCGGCGCCTTGCACGCCGGCCGCGCGGATCTCGCGGGCGTGCTCGCCCACGCCGCCGGTGAAGACGATGAGGTCGACGCCGCCGAGGACGCCGATCATCGCGCCGATCCCGGCGCGCAAGCGCCAGGCGAGCACGTCTAGCGCGAGACGTGCGTCGGCGTCGTCGTGCGCGGCGAGCAGTTCGCGCACGTCGCCGCTGCGCCCCGAGATTCCGAGCAAGCCGGACCGGCGTTCGAGCACGTCCTCGAGTTCGCCCGCCGACATGCCGCTGCGCAGCAGATGCAGCAGCAAGCCCGGATCGACGGAGCCGCTGCGCGTCGCCATCGGCAGGCCTTCGAGCGGCGTGTAGCCCATCGTCGTGTCGATGCTCGTCCCGCCGCGGATCGCGCAGAGCGACGAGCCGCCGCCGAGGTGCGCGGTCACGACCCGTGTGTCGGAGACGTCGAGCCCGGCCAGCGCAGACGCACGATGCGCCGCGTACTCGTGGCTCAAGCCGTGATATCCCAAACGCCGCAACCCGGACCGAGTGAGCTCGCGCGGCAGCGCGTACGTCGTCGCGGCAACCGGCATCGTGCGATGAAAGGCGCCGTCGGAGACCGCGAGTTGCGCCAGCTCCGGACGGAGGCGGCGAACGGTCGCGACCGCCTCGAGCGCGCGAGCATCGTGCAGCGGGGCCTCGCCGGCAACGCCCACGATGTTCGCCGCTGCGCCGTCGTCGAGCCGCAGTACGGGAGGCGATCCGTCGGGCAGCCGCACGAAGCGGTGCGCGACGACATCGACCTCCTCGGACAGCGCCGTTGCGAGCCCGTCTTCCGCGGACCCGGTCTGCCTGGCCGGCGCGGGCGGCGGCGGATCGGCGAGTCGCGACAGCGGCGAGACGAGGTCGTATCGCTCGACCTTGAGACTGGTCGACCCGGCGTTGACGGTGAGAACGCGCAGACGGCCTGGCTTGCCGCTCAGCGTTGCAGTTCGCCCGGCGGGATCTCGCCCAGTAAGGTCTCGACCTGCTGGAGTGCGTCCAGCACCGCCGTCAGACGCGCAGGCGTCGGTTCGAGAACGCCGTCGCGGAACGCCTCGACGTTTGCCACCGCGACCGCCAGGTGATTGCGGATCTCATGCACGAGGCCGCTCACGCCGGGTCGACCATCTTGTAGCCGACGCCGAACACCGTGACGATATAGCGCGGATTCGCCGGCTCGGCTTCAATGCGCGCGCGCAGGTTGGCGATGTGGCGGTCGAGCGTGCGGTCGAAGACGTCGCCGTCGACGCTCACGCGTTGGAGCAGCTGGTCGCGCGTGAGCGTTTGACCCACGTGCGACGAGAGGACCTCGAGGATCTTGAACTGCGTCGGCGTGAGCGTGACCGGCTTGCCGTCGAGTTGCACGTCGTGCGCCGCCAGATCGATCGTGATCGCGCCGACGCGCCGTTCGTTCGATTTCGACGGCACCTCGCGGCGCTCGGTGCGGCGGAGCACGCTTTTGACGCGCGCGACGACCTCCCGTGGACTGAACGGCTTGCCGACGTAGTCGTCGGCTCCGAGCTCGAGCCCGACCACCCGGTCGATCTCATCGACGCGACCGGTCAGCATGATAATCGGGACGTCGCGCAGGGCCCGCATGCGCCGCAGCACCTCGGTGCCCGGCCAACTGGGCAGGTTGATGTCGAGCAGCACCAGGTCCGGGCGGCGGCGCTCGAACAACTCGAGGGCCAGCGGTCCATCGCCGGCGCTCACGACGTCGAAGCCGTCGTCGCGAAGGTATTGCTCCAGAACTTCGACCAGCGCCGGCTCGTCGTCCACGACCAGCACGGTCCTGCGGGTCACGGCGGTCACGATCTCCCCGATTTCGGTCACCCAGGCCGCAGGTCCCCTCTCGGTCGCATCCATGTCCGGCGACCGTACCGGTGAGCTGTGAAGAACTCGGGAACGCGCGTTCACGCGGCGTTCACTGCGTCCGCCGCCAGCCGCGCCTACCATAGCGCCATGAGAGCTTCAGGTGACGAGCCGCTCCCCGCGACGCTCGCCTTCGTCTTCACGCTCGGCGCGTTGATCGTGGTCGGGTGGTTCGCGATGTACGTCTTGCTCCGGGCGAGGTGGTGACGTGCACGTTCACCGGCAAGAACGCCTCTGGCTGACGGCCGGGCTGGCGATGCTCGTGCTGTTCGCCGCGGTGATCACGACGTCGGCGCTCGTCGACGGCTTCGTCCCGCCCAGCCGCATTCAGAGCATCGATCCGACGAGGGTGTCGCAGACGCCGCCGTTCGATCATCCCGGCCTGCGCAAGATCGCCGACGGCGCGTACGAGGCGTACTACGTCGCTCGCATCTTCTCGTTCTCACCCACGGAGATTCGCGTGCCGGCCGGCTCGCGCGTGACGTTCTACGTCACGAGCGCCGACGTCGAGCACGGCTTCAGCATCCCCGAGACCGGCGTGAACACGATGGTGACGCCGGGCTGGGTCAGCAGCGTCTCGCACACGTTCAAGCAGCGTGGGACCTTCCTGCTCGTCTGCAACGAATATTGCGGCGGCGGCCACCAGATGATGGCCGCGAAAGTGACCGTGGAGTGATGACGACCCCGATCGGCAGCGAGCCGCTCTCCAAAGGCGCCGGCGAATCGCTCGCACTTTCCCGAGCAGGCGGCGACCTGCTCGTCCTCGCGCACATCTACACGGCGACGTTCGTGCTCGGCATCGGCGCGCTGTTCGGCGTGCTGCAAGGTTTCTCGCGCGCGAACCTGATCGTGATGCCGCCATGGTTCGACTACTACCGCATGCTCACCGCCCACGGCGTGCTGATGGCGCTCGTGTTCACGACGTTCTTCATCACGGGTCTCTTCACGTATGCCGTCTACCGCAGCATCCCGCGCGACCGCTCGCCGCGCCTCGGCTGGGTCGGATACTGCGTGATGCTGGCCGGCACGGCGATGGCGGCGGTCGCGATCCTCGACGGCAGCGCGAGCGTGCTCTACACGTTCTACGCGCCGCTCAAGGCTAGCCCGCTGTTCTACTTCGGCGCGACGTTCCTGGTCGTGGGCACGTGGTTCGTCGCGGCGGATTTGTTCTTGAACGTCGCCTGGTTCAAGCGCATGAACCCGGCCGAACGCATTCCGCTGCCCGCGTTCATGGCGACCTGCACGATGATCATGTGGATCATCGCGACGCTCGGCGTCGTCGCGGAGATGGGACTGCTGATCCCGTGGTCGCTCGGCTGGACGAGCGGAATCGACGTCGGCCTCACGCGGATGTTCTTCTGGTACTTCGGCCATCCGCTCGTGTACTTCTGGATCATGGGGGCGTACACGATCTGGTACGCCGTCGTCCCGACGACCTACAAGGGGACGATCTTCAGCGACGGCCTGACGCGGCTTGCGTTCATCATGCTGCTGCTGCTCTCCACGCCGGTCGGGCTCCATCACCAATATCTGGATCCGGGCATCGGTGCCGGTTGGAAATGGCTGCACACGATGATCACATACGGCGTCGTGGTTCCGTCGTTCATGACCGCGTTCGCGATCTTCGCAAGCTTCGAGTCCGCCGCACGCAACGCGGGCGTCCGCGGGTTTGCGAACATCGTCCGCTGGCTGCCGTGGAAAAATCCCGTGTTCGCCGGTCCCGCGCTTGGGATGATCCTGTTCATCTTCGGCGGGTTCGGCGGGATCGTCAACAACTCGTACTCGATGGACGTCCTGGTGCACAACACGATGTGGATCGTCGGACACTTCCACATAACGGTCGGCGGGCCGGTGGCATTGACGTTCATCGGGGCTTCGTACGGTCTGATCCCGGCGCTCAGCGGCCGCAAGCTGTTCGCCCCGAAGCTCGCGCTCGTGCAGGTCTACACGTGGTTCGTCGGGATGGCGATCATGTCGACCGCGATGCACTGGGCCGGCTTGCTCGGTTCACCCCGCCGCACGTCGGACGTGAGCTACTTCGGCATGCACGGCGCGGCGACGTGGCACAACGAGATGTTGTGGGCGGCGGTCGGCGGCGCGATCATCGCGGCATCGGTCGTCATGTTCATCGTCGTCGCGACCGGAACGTGGCTTGCGAACCAGCCGGCCGAGGAGAAGCCGCAGTTCGCGTTCGCTCCTGCTGCCGCCGGTGATGACGCGGCCTCGACGCCGCCCGTGCTCGACCGTCTCGGGCGCTGGGGCCTGCTGGCGATCGCGCTCGCACTGCTGGCGTACGCGGGACCGGTGGGGCAGCAGCTCCAAGCGCACGCGTATCTCGCGCCAGGGATGAGGACGTGGTAGGGACCCCTCCACCGGCGGCCACCGCGCATGCGCATGTACCCGTACTGCGCGGCACGGTCGTCGCGGTCGACGGACGGACGGGCGACGTGCTCGTCCGCCATGCGCCGTTCGACGGGATGCCCGCGATGACGATGACGTTTCGCGTTGTAAGCGGCGCGCCGGCGCTGCACGCCGGCGACTCCGTGCGTGCGACCGTGAACGAGCGCGCCAGTCCGTGGACGTTGACGCGCGTGCGGGTGGACCGTGCGCCGCGAGAAGGCGCGCCGCGCGCGTTCATACCGGTGCTGCGCGAGGGGGACGCCGTTCCCGCGGTCGCCCTCATCGACCAAACCGGACGCCGCTTCTCGTTTGCGACCGCGCGCGGCTCGACGACCATCGTCTCGTTCATCTACACGCGCTGCCGTGACGCGCGGATGTGCCCGCTCGTCGCCGCGAAGTT
>JAQBPL010000251.1 GCA_028287545.1 Vulcanimicrobiota bacterium
GGGACGCTCTCGGGCGGTCAGCAGCAGATGGTCTCGCTCTCGCGCGCGCTCCTCAACGCCGACAACCGCATCCTGCTGGTCGACGAGCCGACGAAGGGCCTCGCGCCGCTGGTCGTGCGCAACGTGACCGAAGCGCTGCGGCGCGCCGCGGAGGTCGCCACGATCTTGCTGGTCGAGCAGAACCTCAGCGTGGCGCACGCGCTGGTGCGCGACGTCATCGTGCTCGATCAAGGACGCGTCACGTTCACCGGCGACGTCGACGAACTGATGAACGATCCGGCGCTCGCGCGCCGTCACTTGGGATTGGCCGCCGCGGTGGGACACTGAATGAGCACGACCGTTCTGCTCCTCATCACGGGCCTGGGCCTTGGAGCACTGTATTTTCTGATCGCCGCTGGGCTCTCGCTCATTTGGGGCCTGATGCGCGTGTTGAACTTGGCGCACGGCGCATTCTTCACGGTCGCCGCGTATCTCGGCTGGTCCGCGAGCCTCGCGCTGAGCGGCACATCGCCGTGGGTGCAATGGGGCGTCTCGGTCGTCGTCGCCGTCATCGCCGGCGGCGTGTTCGCGACGCTCACCGAAGTCGTGTTGATTCGCCCGCTCTACGCGCGTCCCGTCGGCCAAGTGCTCGTTACGGTCGGCGTCGCGCTCGCGGCGGTCGCGCTCATCGAGGGCGGTTACGGCAGCGATCCCAAACAACTGACGCTCCCCGCTTGGCTGACCGGCACGACCGCGATCCTGGGCGCGAACATCCCCAACACGCGCTGGGTCGCGATCTTCGCGGCGGCGCTCGTGCTGGCGCTGCTGCTGTTCTTCCTGCAGCGGACGCGCTACGGCCTGATCGTGCGCGCCGGCGTCGAGAATCGTTCGATGGTCGAAGCCCTGGGCATCGACGTGCAGCGCGCGTTCACGCTCGTGTTCGCGATCGGCGGCATGGCGGCCGGCCTCTCCGGCGTGCTCGCCGCCGCATACTACGGCACGATCGATCCGGTGCGCGGCACCTCGATGCTGATCTTCGCGTTCATCGTGATCGTCATCGGCGGGCTCGGTTCGGTCGCGGGCTCCGCGCTGGCCGCGGTGATCGTCGGCGTGCTGCAGCAGTTCCTGAACTTCTACGCAGCGGCCGGCGTCGGCGATTTCGCGGTCGTGCTGCTGCTCGCCGTCGTGCTGCTGGTGCGGCCCGGCGGTTTGACCGGAGCGACCTCGACGTGACCGCCGCACGCGGACGCATCCTCTTCGCCGTCGCCGCGCTGCTCGTGCTGGCAGCGTTGCCGCAGATCGGGATCACGATCCCGGGACTCTTCGAACGCCCGCTCTCCGCACCCGGAACGCTCAGCCTGCTCGCGCTGTGCTTCGTGTTCGGTGCGCTTGCGCTGACGTACGATATCGTATTCGGCTACGTCGGGCTGCTGTCGTTCGGGCACGCGCTGTACTTCGCGACCGGCGCGTATGCGGCGGCGATCGCGCTAACCCGCTGGCACTGGCACCTGCCGCAAGCGATTCTGCTGACCGCCGTCGTCGCGATCGTTCTCCCGCTCGTCTTGGGTGCCGTGTGTCTGCGCATGCACGACATCCCGTTCGCGATGGTCACGCTCGCGTTCGCCGAAGCCGGATCCGTTCTCGTGCTGCAGAATCCGTTCGGGCTGACCGGCGGCGAGGAAGGCTTGGCGCTCGGGTCCGACGTGCTGCCGTCGTATCTCGTCGGCGTGCCGAACACGCACAACCTGTATTGGATCGCGCTCGCCTTCCTCGTCCTCACGTACGCCGTCGGCTGGTGGGCCGTGAACTCGCCGCCCGGACGCGTGTGGCAGGCGATCCGCGAAAACGAACGGCGGGTCGGCGTGCTGGGCCTCAACCCGTACTTGTACAAGCTGGGCGCCTTCGTGCTCTCCGCATTCCTCGCGTCGGCCGCGGGCGTCGTGTACGTCCTCCTGCAGGGCGGCGCGAACCCGCAGATCACCACCTCCAGCTTCACGCTCGCGCTGCTGGTGATGGTCGTGCTCGGCGGCGTCGGCACGCTGTGGGGCGCGGTGCTGGGCGGGATCGTCTACGAGTACCTCGACTTCCGCCTCGTCGCACTCTCGAACGCGCCGGCGCTGCAGTCGCTGCCCGCGATCGTCCGCGTCCCGCTCTCCGAGCCCCTGTTCATCCTCGGCGTGCTGTTCATCGTGCTCGTCCTCTTCGTGCCGGGCGGCCTCGGCGGACTGCTGCGCCGGCGCGCGGCGGCGTAGCAAAGCAACCTGATCCGAAAGAAAGTTACCTTCTTTCGGGCGTAGCCTCGGAACATGCTTGCATGCGATACTGACCCTTACGGGTTGATGCCGGGGAGTCGTGATGTTGGACGTGCTCGCGCCTGAATCGCAATTCGACGACGAGGCGGCGTTTCTCGCCATCGTCGATTTTTTCGGCCGCCTGATCGACGCCGACGCGGTCGCGGATCTCACCCAGACGCTGGCGGTGCCGAAGGGGTGCAGCGAGGCCGCTCAGGCCGCGTGCCGCACGCTGAACGCCTTCCTCGAACGCACCCGCACGACGCTCTACGAGATGTGCCGCGTCTCCAATGACGTCTCGCGCGGTGCCGCCGAAAACACGTTCCTGCTCGCACGCATCGCCGGCGCGACCGAAGAGCAATCGTCGGAAACCGCCCAGGTCGCAGCCGCCGTCCATCAGACCGCGCAGGCGGCGGAGATCGTCACGCAATCCTCCGAGGCGACGCGCGATCTGACCGCTGAGATGCGGCGCTCGTCCCGCTCGTCGTTCGAGACCATGGAAGCGTCCCTCGGCCAGCTCGAGGAGCTCCGGACGGTCTCCGGCGACGCGGTGCGCGACGTCGAAGTGGTCGTGGAGTTCTCGAACAAGATCGAGCTGGTGACGAAGGTCATCGAGGACATCTCGAGCCGCTCGCACATGCTCGGTATCAATGCCGCGATCGAAGCTGCCCACGCGCGCGAGGGCGGCCGCGGCTTCGCGATCGTCGCGACGGAGATCAAGCGGCTGGCGGAGTCGACCCGGGTGTCCACGCGCGAGATAGCGCAGCTGGTCGCAGCCGTGCGCGCGTCGGTCGAGTCTGCCCGGCAAGCGACGCAGCTTAGTGCGGAAGGCGCAGCCAAGCTGGCCATCTCATCGGGGTCGGTTCGCGACGACCTCACCGCGATGACCCGCATCATCGACAGCACGACGGAGCAGATGACCGCGATCGCGTCGGCGGTCGACGAACAGTCGACCACCCTGCACGTCGTCTCCGAAAACGTCGAGCGGTTGAGCAACCACGCCCGGCAGGTCGCAGCCTACTCGGGAAAAGCGACCGATCTCGAGCTCGCGCAGGTGAGCACCGACATCTTCGCGATCACGGGCAGGTTCGCGCTCGGAACGTTCTTCGAGCGGGTCCTCGCCTGGGGCGACGCGTTCGCAGCCGAAGTCGAACGATCGCTCGAAGGAGCCGTCGATGGGGGTCGCGTGCGGCTCGAGGATCTCTTCGATACGAAATACGCCGAGCTGGCCGGCGCCGACGTGAAGTCGCTCGCTCGGATCTTCAACGTCGCGCGGGTCGGTGCCGGCGGCTTCGACCCGCCGAAGTACCGCACGAAGTACGACCAGCTGATCGACGAACCGCTAATGGCGATCTGCGACCGCCACGCGGCGCACGACCCGAAGCTGATCTTCGCCAGCGTAACCGACCTCAACGCGTTCTTCATCATGGGCCCGCTCAGCTTGCGCCGAGACATCACCGGCAACCGCGAGACCGACCTCGCCAACAACCGCGTCAAGCGCCTCTTCGAGGACAAGACGGGCCTCAACGCAGCGCGCGTCGGCTTGCCCGGCGCACTCGAACTCCCCGCGCGCGCATCGCGTGAGACGTTCCGCAACCGCGGAATCGATCTCGCACGCCCGCGCGGCCAGCGCACCTTCCTGCGCCAAACCTACGCCCGCGACACCGGCAAGATCTACAACGACATCGCGCTCCCCGTCTACGTCAAAGGCCAGCGCTTCGGCGGCGTCCGGATCGCGTACGACCCGAACGCCGTCTGAAGCACCCCCGTCATCCCGAGCTCGTCGAGGGACCCCCGTGGTCACGCGAGCGAAGCCGAGCGTGACCCCGCATGGTCCGCGTTCGCTACTTTTTCGCTGGTAACGGCGAGAAAATGAAGCGGAGTGATCCGTCGGTGTATTCGTCTACGGTAAGATGAACAAAGCCGTGATCGAGCATCATTTCTGTCGCCTGGTTATTTCCGCAGTGTACGCCAAAGGCGTTCGACGTGACCGGCGTCGTGATTCAGCGTACGCGTGAATTACGGGTGCGGTCGGATCTAGGCGGGCTTGATCTCGCGTTCGGTCTTCTAGTCGATCCAGAGATCGGTGACATCGTTCGTGGATACGCCGCCTTCGGTCAGGTACGCATGATCGTTCTTCAGCGCCTCGAGCGATTCTCTCAAGCTGCCCCAAGCGGCGGAATCGCCTCCGATATGTGCGCTTTCAGCGCAGCGGGCTTTTTGTCGAGGTAAAAGCGAGGCACGGCACGTGCTATGCTATTCGCGTGTTCACCTGCGGATGCTCGTGGCCTCGGCCGCCGCACCTGGAATGGTCGCGGTGCCTATCGGAGGACGGACGCCATAAATTCGCCGGTTGGATTCGATGGAGCGATCAGCCGATGCTCGTAGCCGTGCTTCTGAACCCGTCACGGGGCGAAGATCAGGGACGCAATCAGACTACGGATCCTTTGCGCTGGTACGCTACGCAGAGCGGGTATGGCGGACTGGAAATTCTAAACGCGTTCTCATACCGAGCGACCAACCCAAAAGACCTTAATGCGTCGCGCGATCGATCGGCACCAGAAAATGATGCACATATCGTCGCGGCAATTAAAAGCGCAGGGCGAGTTGTTGTCGGATGGGGAGACGCGATCACGCACCGTGCATTATTATATAGAGTGCGCGAGTTGCAAACGCTCCTCGGCAGCGAAATATACTGCCTCGGCCTCAACCTAAGTGGACAGCCCCGGCACCCGCGCAGCCCGGGCGGCTTCGGAGAAGAACGCTTCAACTGGCAGAGTAGAACGCCTGATACCTGATTTTGATCATAGAAATGTGGTTAACGGCGGCTTAAACGCGCCCGTTGTCTTCATCCGCCTGGGAAAGGCGGCTCGACAAAAAGGTGGACATCCTGATGGAACTGACGTTACGCTCTAAAAGCACTTTATGGACGTGTACGAGGGGCAGAGGTGGACAGGGTGTCAAGACGGGCCACGGCGGCACGTCCCGACGTCGCGCCAGGGTTCGCGCTGCCCGGTTACGCCAAAACAGCGTTTCGGCAGGCCTGGATCGCGTCCGACCCCCAGCGCCGTGTGACCTGAACAACGCTAGGGAGACCGAGCCGCACGCGCCGAAAGATAACACGGTAATCAGGGAGGATGCCGGGTGCAAGGTGCTGGACGGATATGTGCTCAGTGCGGGAATGCGAATCTTCCAGACGCGCGGTTTTGCTCACGGTGTGGGACAGCAACCACGACGGCAGCTGCCCCGACAGCTACTCACCTTCCAGGCTCGCCGCCGGGCTTTCCACGCGGTTCGAAGAACAACAGAGGGTGCATCGGCTGCGTCGTGGGACTCGCAGTTGTCGTCGGTGGGTTGGCCGTGGTCGGGATGATTGGAGCTGTGCTAAATTCCGGTGGTACCACTTCATCTAACAGCAGTCCGATAAATGCAGGTTTTGACCATGGCGGGCACCCTGCTCAGCCGCAGCGCCGAACGAATCGGCTCACGGTGCTTACCGCGCACGGATCCGGAATAAAGACAACCGATACCTTCACCGTTGGCGATGAATGGGATCTAGTGTGGTCATACTCTTGCGCGAGTTTTGGCAGCAGCGGCAATTTCATCGTCAATATTTCCGCGAAGGGTCAACACTTGACCAGTTTAGCCGGAGTTAATGAGCTTGGCGCGCGCGGCGACGGGACCGAACACTATCACGAAGGCGGCACGTTCTACTTCGAAGTGAACTCCGAGTGCGACTGGACAATCAAAGCCGTGGACAAATCGTAACGAGCAGGGATGGCGAACGCGCGCTGCGGCGGTTCACGAGGCGCTGCGAGCGAGACGGGAGCATTAACGCCCCGCACTCGCGTTACGGATTGCGCCGACCTGAAACGATCGCGATCAAATTTACGACAGGCGTTGTCGCTTCGGCGCACATCGCTACGTCGCGAAAACGTTGCTGTCCTCCCGTGTTGTAAAATCATTGCTAAGGTCAAGCGCTGCGCCGGCGTACCGCCGCGCAGCCCATGACCAGTCCTCCGCGCCAGCCAGAGGCATGCCGCGATCGTTGGGGCACGTCGACGATGGCGAGCGGCATCAGCAGTCGTAGTACAAATAGAACTCGTACGGGTGCGGTCGGATCTCAACGGGCTTGAGTTCGCGTTCGGTCTTATAGTCGATCCAGAGATCGATGAAATCGTCCGTGAAGACGCCGCCTTCGGTCAAGTAAGCGTGATCGTTCTTCAGCGCTTCGAGCGATGCGCGCAAGCTGCCCGGGACGGAGCGTATCTTCGCTGCCTTCTCCGGCGGCAGCTCGTACGTGTTTTCGTCGAGCGGACCGAAACCGGCCGCTACCGGGTCGATCTGGCGTTTGATGCCGTCGAGTCCGGCGCACAAGAGCGCCGAAAACGCGAGATAGGGGTTGCACGACGGATCGGGCGGCCGGAATTCCAGGCGCTTGGCCTTCGGATTGCCCTGGTAGTACATCGGGATGCGAATTGCCGCCGAGCGGTTGCGCGCCGAGAAAGCGACGTTCACCGGCGCTTCGTAATGCGGCACGAGCCGTTTGTACGAGTTCGTCGTCGGCGCACAGATGGCCAGCAGCGAATCGACGTGCGTCAATAAACCGCCGATGTACCACAGCATCAGCTGCGAGCACTCGGCGTATCCGTCCTTGTCGTAGAAGAGCGGTTGATCCTCGTTCCACAGCGATTGATGGACGTGCATGCCCGAGCCGTTGTCACCGAAGACGGGCTTCGGCATAAAGGTCACCGTCTTGCCGTGACGTGCGGCGACGTTCTTCACGACGTACTTGTAGGACATCATGTTGTCGGCCGTCTTGATCAGCGAATCGAAGCGCATGTCGATTTCCGCCTGGCCGGCACTGCCGACCTCGTGATGCTGCATCTCGACGCTGATGCCCCACTCCTTGAGGACGAGCGCGGTCTCCGAGCGAACGTCCATCAATGTGTCCGACGGAGGCACCGGAAAATACCCTTCCTTCGGACGCATCGTGTATCCGCGACCTTGCGTATCGCTGTTCCAACTTGCTTCGTTCGAGTCGATCTCGTAGGACGCCCGATGCATATCGCTGTTGTACGAGACGCGATCGAAGTAGTAGAATTCAGCCTCAGGGCCGAAGTATGCGATCGTCGCGATCCCGGTGTCCTTGAGGTGCTGCTCGGCTCTCCGAGCGATGTTTCTCGGGTCCCGGTGATACAGTTTCCCGGCGACCGGATCGAACACGTCGCAGATCAACGAAAGCGTCGGGGTCGCGCAGAACGTATCGATCTGCGCCGTTGTGAGGTCCGGCTTGAGAATCATGTCGGACTCTTGGATCGCCTGGAAGCCGCGAATGCTCGAGCCGTCGAAACCGGTGCCGGCGATCAGCGCATCCTCATCCATTGCATCGGTCGGTACCGACGTGTGCTGCCACGTTCCGGGAACGTCGGTGAATTTCAAGTCCACCATCTTCACGCCGGTGCGCTTCATCAACTCGACGAGCTCCTTTGGAGAAGTTCCCGCCGCTTTACCATTGGTTGGAGCATCGACTCCGATGTTTTCGCCTGTCGTTGCCACTATCCGAGCCCTCCGTCTACGCCCTCCTTGTGCCTGCGCCCGAACACGTTGCGGGCGAGTCCCCGAACAGCAAACGTTCGAACTTGGCGCCATTGGAGCCATTAGCCACGAGGTACGGCGTTTGGGAGCGGAATTGGACTAGGAGCCCAACCGGTTCGGCTTTCGGCGCGGCGTTGGACGCCCGGTCTTAGCGGCCGCTGAAGTGACCCCGCGCGTGGGGTACCCGAGCCCACGCTTCAGCGACCGCCCACCCGGCGAGACTCGGCCCTGTTTTATCCCCCGCCGTCGCCGCTGAGCGGCGGCATGAGGACGCGGAACTCCAGCTGCTGACGGATCACCTGCTCCTCCGTCGGTGGAGCGGGTCGATTGGTGCTGATGGCTTGCTGCTGCCGCGGAGCGCCTTTCGCTGCGTCGGCGGAGGCGGCGGTGGTGACCGAAGCGGCCGGCTGCGGGGCGCGCACCGCGTCGGACGAATCGAGAGCGGGCGGGCCCGCGAGCGTGGCGATCAGGATCGCCGTGGTGCCGAAGAACGGAAGCATCTCGTCAGCCTCCGCCCGTTACGATCGGCGGGTTGATCCGGTCCAACTCGTCTTGCCAGGCGCGCATCATCTGATCGGGGGTCAGCGCTCTGGCATAGTCGGGATGGAACGTGCGGTCAGTTTGCCTATCGGGTTGCTGCGGCGCCCCGGTGCGCGGGGCATTGGTGATGCCGATGACGCGCATCTGCGAGGTCGCGGGACTGTCTGTGACGAGCGTGCCGACGACGCGGCCTTCCGCGTCGACGACCAGGTACTGTGCCCCGACCGCGATCAACATCGCTGCCGCGGCGGCTTGGAAGTGAGGATTCACAAAGGTTCTCCTGAGACGGTGCACCGCAAGCAGTACGCCGCCCAAGAGCGATCGGATCAGTCATCAACGCGTGCGATCCGGCGGCGCCGGCGCGGCGTATACCGTGCGTCATGCAACACATCATCTCGATCATCGCCGCTGCCGGCGCGCTGACGATGCCGCAAACGGGCATCGTGACGGGCGCCCCCGTCGCCGTCAGCAGCTGCGCGATCACCAACCTCTACAATCCTGCGATCGGCGCCGAGTTCAGTTCTCCGGCCGCGCATCCCGTACTGCAGCTCACGTTCGTCAACACCGCTGACGCGGCGGCGACGCAAGTGACGTTCGACGTGACGCACGGCGGAGCGCATACGCTCGTGACGGACCGCGGCAGCTTCAGCACGGGCATCCCGATCGAGCACGCCTTCGAGGACGACTTCGGCAACGGCTACGACGGCGCTCGGGACACGTGCTCCGTCGTGGCGATCGCGTTCGCCGACGGCCGCCGCTGGACCGCACCGGGCAGCGGAGCGACGACCGCCGCGATGTTCCCGAACCGCTGAGCACGCCGCGGCGTATCTCGTGCGCCGCCGCCGCGCCCTTCCGCGGCGGTGGCTCCGTATCGTGCGATGTGCGTGCGAGATACCGGTCGGTTGAATATCTTTAGGCGCGCAGCGTGAAGACCAAACGGGAAACGCCGCACCGATAAAGCAAACTCTCCGCTGCGACCTCAGCCGGAGCCGGGTTCGGCCTCGTGCCGCGAAGGAGTTTCCGTTGGGCGCTCACGTTCTCGCACTCTATCACACGCCGGCCGACCCGACCGCATTTGAACAGTACTACCGCGGTACGCACATTCCGATCGCGAAGCGCATGCCGGGTTTACGATCGTACACGATCAGCAAAGGCCCGCTCGCGTCGGCGGGGGGCGCCCCCTATTATCTTGTCGCAGTCCTCGCATTCGATTCGATGGACGCGATTCAAGCCGCGACGGGGTCGCCGGAGGGTCAAGCGGTGCTTGCCGACATCCCGAATTTCGCAACGGGCGGCGTCACAATACTGATGTACGAGACGGAAGTCGTTTAACTGCATCACGGCTTCGCGACGTCGACGCCGCCACTTCCGGAGCGGCCTCACGGTTGCGGTCGCGCAGCGTCAGGAACGGCTTCTCCACGAAGCGGTGCGCCACGGTCGCGACGATCGCGGTCGCAATCAACGTCGGAACGGTGATGCCGGCGAAGTACTCCAGCGACCCTGAAGCCCAGTGTGCCTGCTTCTCGACCGTATGGTTGACCATATCGATGATCAGCCAGTGGAAGAGGTACACGGCGTACGCCAACGCCGCGAGTTCCGTGACGCGCCGCGATCTGCGCACGATCCCGGCCACGTTGAAGGCGCCTTCGCCGAATCCGAGCAGGATGAGTGCGGCCGAGACCGCGGCGAGCGCATCGTAGCCGATCGCGTACTCCGGTGTGGTGCCGTACACTCGCGCACACCAGATCAGGAAGAGCAGGCATGCGATGCCGGCGGCTCCGATCACCGACGCGGGCAGACGCCCGGGCCGCTTCCCGAACAACTGCAGCAGCGCGAGCAAAATCCCGAGCGCGAAGGCCGTTCCCATCCCGACCGCGTTCCGCGCGAGCACGAACGCCGGACCGATCGAATCGCCGACGATGGAGGCGGAGAGGTGGGAGAAGACGTACCAGCGCACGGCAAGGCTGAGCGCGATCGTTGCTGCTATCGCGCCCGCGATGATCGTCGTGCCGGACACTCGACCGCTGGTGCGAGCAACGGCGCCGAGCACGAATGCTCCGAGCGGCAACAGGATATAGAATTGGGCATCAACTGCCATCGTCCAGAACGGGCTATTGAGCGAGAGGACCTCCACCGTCGAGAAGCCGTGGAGGAATGTGAGGTGGCTCAACATCGATGCGATGGGCACGTCGTGCGGTGCGTGCATCGCCACCTCGAATCCGCTCACGACGACCGCGAACGCATAGAGCGGATAGATTCGGAAGAATCGCCTGGTGAGAAAGAGTTGCGTCGATGGGAACGGCCGCCTTCCCAAGATAGACTCGAGATAGGGGCGGCTCAGGAGAAAGCCGCTCAGAACAAAGAAGCAGTTGACGCCCCAAGCACCGATGCAACCGAAGTCGTCGCGCGGGTCGAACGGGTGGATCCCGCTGACCAGCGCCAGATGATTAAAAACGACGCCAAGAATGGCGACCAACCGCAGCACATCGGCGAACGCGAGGCGGTCCTCCTGAGCCGATTGCGCGGACGCCGTGCAAGCGACCCCCCTCCGCGGCGAGGCGCGTTCGATGCTGCGAGGTTCGAGTATCGTAGCCAAGGGCGACATACTACCCCGGTACACGTCCCCTGCCACGACGATATTTGTCACAGTTGGCTCTCTGTGATGAGGATCTGGGCAGCGGCGCTCGCTCTGTCGATGGGCGTCATAGCGGCCGCGCCGTCGTCAGCGAAGCCCGCAGCCCAGGGACTCTACGTTGCGATCGGCGACTCGATCACGTTCGGCTACGGTCTGAGCGCACCGGGCCGCGACGCGTTCCCGTATCTGGTCGCGCAACGGCTCGGCGTTCGCGTCCTGGATCTCGGCATTCCCGGGGTGGATGCCCGCGGTGCGTTGGCCATGGAGACGCCCCGCGTGCCGCAGTCCGCGACGATCATCACGATCTTCGTCGGTACCAACGATGCCGATCGGATCCGTCGCGGAACATTCAGCGATGCGGAGTTCCGCAGCACCTATCGGACCCTGATCGATGCCGCTCACGCCGCGGCGCCGTCCGCGCGAATCTACCTGTTGACGCCGTCGACGGTGATGGCGGACGAATGGGGCGTTAACGACTTCATTCGAAGCCAGGCGAGCGCGAGCGCGCGGCTTATCGACCTCGACCGCGATCGGCGCCTCCACCTCCATGCGAACTACCAACCAGACTTCATCCATCCGAACGTCGCGGGACAACAGCGGATCGCGTCGGACGTGATCGACGGGCTGCGGCGCTAGAACTCGAACGGCGGCGATCCGACGACGGCCGCGGCGGCGTATACCGTGCAGTCATGCAACACATTATTTCGATCATCGCCGCTGCGAGCGCCCTGACTGTGCCCCAAACCGGCGTCGTAACGAAGCCGCCCGTCGCCGTCAGCACCTGCGCGGTCAGCGATCTCTACGGTCCCGTGATGGGCGCCGAGTTCGGTTCACCGTTCATGCACTCCCTACTGCAGCTCACGTTCGTCAACACCGACGACGTAGTCGCGACGCACGTGACGTTCGACGTGAAGCACGCCGGCGCCCATACGGTCGTCACGGACCGCGGCCGCTTCAGCAAGGGCGTGGCGATCGAGCACTTCTTCGACGACGACTTCGGCAACGGCTATGACCGCGCCGCGGACACGTGCGCCGTCGTGGCGATCACGTTCGCCGACGGCCGCCGCTGGAACGCGCCGAGCTGAGCGATTGACGCTCGCACGCCGGGAAGCAAACTACGACGGGCGCGCGGTACTCGAACCGGTGAGCGCGCCTTACCTGACGTCGACCTTCGGGGTGAGTTCGTAGCGGGGCGGTGCTCCGAGCGGCCAGACTTCGCGGCGCCAATTGCTGTTGACCACCACCGCCCCGCCGCCGTAGAACGCGATGAGGGACGAGACGATCATCAGCCAGCCGCCGATGTGCCCGATCGCCGCAGGTCCGCCGAAATACGGTAGCGACGCCAAGGCGTACCCGATGACGAGAGCTCCGAGCGTCGCCGCGTAGGTCATGTTCGACCGCATCGCCGCAATCGTCAGCACGAGCGCGATGTACGCGAAGCACAACACGCCCAGGCCGAAGATCGCGCGGTTATCGCTGCTGGGCGTGATGACGCCGGCTTGCTGCATCCATGCGAACATGCCGGCGGTGGCGTAGCCGGCTCCGAACGTGCAGAACATCGTCCCGCCGAACGTCGACCCGCGGTCGAACGTCAAAAGTCCGGCGATGAATTGGCCGATTCCGGCGAAGAGCAAAAGCGTGGGAATCACCGCGACAAGCGCGGTTCTCGGAAAGAAGCCGCTGACGACCATCGCGATCAGGAAGGTGCCGATCGCGAAGCCGAACAGGCCCAGCGGCGCCGACTCTGCTCGCGTCGCCTCGTGACGCTCCTCGATTTTGAGCATTTCCTCGACCGGAATATGGGTCGAGTCCACCAACCCGCTCGGCGTCCAGTGTAAAAACAGACGGCGGTTCGAAACGTCGCCGCGCTGCGCTTCGGGAGTCACCCTCGTAGTACTCATGTGCGCGACCTCCTGCGAGCAGTATACCCGGCGCGGAGAGGAGAGGAGTCGACCCATCGCTCGGTCGGCGTGCGTTGGAGACGACGCCATCTTCGCTATTGTTTAACCAACGCGGCGCGGCAAGGCCGCTTTCTTGCGCTATCCTAGTCGAACGTGGACGAGAAACCGTTTCCCGAAGCGGTCCGACGACGCGGTGCCCTGCGGCGGCGCGGTCCTCCCGCGTGATGCGGGCCGAAGGGTCCCCGCACGATTACGCCCTCGCGCGGGTCATCGCGTTCATTCTGCTCCTCGTCTGCGCGCTGGTTACGATCGTCGCGCGGCTCGTCCAGGTGCAGATCGTCCAAGGTGACTCGTACGCGGCCGCTGCGCGCGCGAATCAGGTGCAGGTCATCCCCGTCGCCGCGCCGCGCGGGCTGATCGTCGACCGCCACGGGACGGTACTCGTCCGTTCGCGTCCGTCGTTCGTCTGCGCGCTCGTCCCCTCGGAGATCGGCGACATCGACAAGACGCTCGCGATGCTCTCCAACGTGCTGAACATCCCCCACGCCAAGCTTCAGCGCCGGCTGCTGCACCATCACGGCAAGAACTACAAGAACTTCGATGAGGTGAAGACCTACGAGCCGGCCGGGCCGGTGATCCTCGCAACCGATCTGAGCGCGGCGCAGACCGCGCGGCTCGCCGAACAGCAGAGCGATCTTCCGGGCGTAGACATCGAGAGGCAGCCCGTGCGGAACTATCCACACGGGAAGCTGGGCGCCCACCTCTTCGGCCACGTCGGCGTGATCGACGAAGACGAGTACAAAGCCCGCAAGCTCTTGGGCTACTCGCCGAACGACGTGGTAGGAAAGGACGGGCTCGAAAGCGCGTACGACCGGTGGCTCCACGGACGCGCGGGCGGCGAGCAGGTCGAGGTGAACGCGTCGGGGGAGCCCGTGCGCCGGCTCAAGCCGCTCGATCCGGTTCCCGGCGATACGCTGGTGACGACGATCGACTGGCGCCTCCAAAAGATCGCCGAGAAGAACCTCGGCGCGATGCTGAGCAAGTGGGGGAAAGCACGCGGCCGGCGGCTCTCCGGTGCGGTCGTCGTCCTCGATCCGTGGACGGGCGGCGTGCTGGCGCTGGTCTCGAACCCGGCGTTCGACCCGAACAAGTTCGCGACGCCGATCGATCCGACGACGTACGGAAACCTGCTGAGCGACAAGCTGAACCCGCTCTACGACCGCGCAATCGGCGCCGCGTCACCGACGGGTTCGACGTTCAAGATGGTCACCGGCTCGGGCGCCATCTCGAGCGGCGTGATCAAGCCGAACCAGGTTCTGTACGACTCGGGCGCGTGGAATTGTCACGGCGTCCTCTTCCGCGACATCGCCGCCGGCGGACTCGGGTCGACGGCCTTCGTGCGTGCGCTCGCGGCGTCGTCCGACGGCTATTTCTTTCAGCTGGGCTACCGGCTTGGGCACGAGCGGCTGCGCCACTACGCGAGGGAATTCGGCGTGGGCTCGCGCCTGGGGATCGATATCCCGGGCGAGTACGCCGGGAACTGGCCGACCGAGGAGTGGACGCAGAAAACGTTCGGCCCCGGTTATCACCTCGAGCCGAGCGATGTCTGCCAACTCGCGATCGGCCAAGGCGCGATGCAAGCGACGCCGCTGCAGATGGCCAACATCGCCGCGACCGTGGCGAACGGCGGGACCCTCTACCGCCCGCATGTCGTCGCCGCGATCCGCTCGCCGCGCGGTCGTACCGTCAAGACGTTCGACCACGAGATCATCCGCAAGGTCGGCGTGACGGCCGAGTCGCTGCGCGAGGTGCGCGCCGGGATGTCGAAAGTAACCGACCCCGGCGGGACCGCGTACGGTCTGGCGGTCGACGGCCTTCCGTTCGCCGGAAAGACCGGGACGGCCGAGACCGAGGGCGGCCACGGTGCCAACACGACGTGGTTCGTCGCGTACGCGCCGTCCGATCATCCGAAGATCGCGCTCGCGATCTACGTCGAAAAGTCCGGCGGGTACGGCGCGAGCGTCGCCGGACCGATTGCGCAGCACATCATCGCCGAGTACTTCGGCCGCAACATCCCGCCGATTTGAGGAACCCGTGCGACTGCCGGTTTCCCTCGCAGAGACGGCGAGAGGGCGCTCGCGCGCTTCAAAAATGTGGGCTCCCCTCGCGGCCCGTTCACTGCTATGATGGTCCAACACACCGAGTCATCGGGAGGGCGTCGCATGCCGCACCGACTGAAGATCATCGACCACAACGGGCACACGGAGCTGGGTTGGGATCCGGAAAGCGCCGAGGCGACTGAGGTAGTTCGCGAACGGTTCGACGCGCTCATGCGGCGCAATTTCATCGCGTTCGATCTCAGCAATTCGCCCGGCGAAGTGATCCGAGAGTTCCGGCCGCACTCGACCGAACTCCTCATAACGCCGAAGTTCGTCGGCGGCTAGAGAGGCGGCGCGATCCGCCCTCCCGTCGCCGCCGTGCTCGTCGCAGCTCTTGCCGGCGTATTGGCGGTTGAGCTGCAAGAGCGCGAATTTGCCGCAGCCGCACTCCTCGTCCTGTGGTTCGCCGCGGTCGTGTTGGTGATCGCATTGCGCAGAGCGCAAGAACCGGGGCAACCCGACAATGCTCATCGGAGCAGGCGGCTTGCCGCCGGGGCGCGCGCGTGCCATCTGCTGCGGGAGCACCTCAACGAGGAGCAGCGCGAGCAGTTCGAACGCGCGGGCAGCTTCGTCGTGGTCGCGCAAAGCGGACGACGCTACCGGATCAGATCCGCGAACACGTCCAACGTTCGCGATGAAACGGACGGCGCGAGCTATTGCGTGCAGTTTCGTTCCGATCCGCAGTGTCTGCGTATCCCGCTCGAAGACTTGATGCTCGCTCAGAAGCTCTTGCTCGAATGCGACGAGCCCCAATTTCTGCGCATCGCGAACAAGAGCAGCGTTCCCGATCGGCGCGGGTGGTAGGACGGGCGGCCGTCAAGCCCGCGGAAGCTGAGCGTACTCGCTTTCGGGGTAGGTCCCGCACAGCCAATCCAGCGTGAGGGTCCGTCGGGTGCGCGCGTCATCGATGTCGAGCTTGCCGTAGAGCTGTGCAAGGCTGAAGGTATACTTCGGAATCCAAGGATCGAGCGGAAATTGGCTGGCCCAGTTCATCAGCGAGTCTTCGACCAGCACCGCTTTGTCGAAGATGTGCGCCGCTTCTTCCGGATGCGCATCCGCGAGCGCCGCGAGATCTTTGATCGAGTTACGAATAGAGAGAATGCTCATGTGCAGCCGCCCGAAATACCGATCGGCGGGTGCGAGGGTCGACGCCGTCGTGGCGATCGATGGGAGCGCGGCTGCGCCGCAAAGCAGAGACAGAGCCGCGGCGAGAACAACGGGCTTCATGAGGTACGTCCTTCTTTCAGAAGACGACCGGGCCGGCTCGCGCACGCAAAAAGCGCGAGGACGTGTTCGGCGACGTCGTTCTGCAATATCGCCTCGAACCGCCGTTGCTGTGGGAGCGGTCTATAAGCATACCGCCGACACCCTCGCGAGTCGAGGGGGCAGCAAGCGCGGGATGCAATCCGTCGTTAGTGCGCGGACCAGCCTCCGTCGATCGGGATCGCGGTGCCGGTGATCGACGCCGCGTAATCGCTGCACAGGAACGCGCACAGCGCGCCGACTTCGGCCGGTTCGATGAAGCGGCGGGTCGGCATCGCCGCGAGGAAAGCGCGTTCGAGCGCTTCGTCTTCGCTGATTCCGCCGCCGAAGGAGTGCGCGAGATCGGCGGCCTGACCGCGCACGAGGTCCGTCATCACGGCGCCCGGGCAGATGGCGTTGGCGGTGATGCCGAGCGCCGCGCCTTCGAGCGCGCTCACCTTGGTGAGCCCCACGACGCCGTGCTTCGCCGCGACGTATGCCGCTTTGTACGGTGACGCCACGATGCCGTGCACGCTCGCAACATTCACGATGCGGCCGCGGCCGCGGGCGACCAAATGCGGCCAGGCGGCTTTCGTCGCGTAGAAGAGCGCGTCCAGATCGATCGCGCGCACGTCGCTCCACTTCGCATCCGGAAAGTCGGCGATCGGCGAGACGAACTGCACGCCCGCGTTGTTCACCAGATGATCGAGTCCGCCGAGCCGCTCGGCCGCGGAGGCGATCGATCGCCGCACGGCCTCGGGATCGCGCACGTCGCAGGCGATCGCGCACGTCGCGACGCCCAGCTCCGTCTCGAGCGCCTCTGCCGCCGTCGTCGCCGCGGCGAGATCGATGTCCACGACCGCGACGTCCGAACCGGCGCGGGCGAGCGCCTCGGCGCAGGCTCGACCGATTCCGCGCGCTCCGCCCGTCACCACGCTGACGCGCCCGCGAAGGTCGATCGGCAGGCCGGTCGTCTCGATATGCGTTCCGGTGTGGATGGTGGACACAACGATCCTCCTCGTGGGCAGGGATGTCCCCGAGGTCGATGCCGCGGGAAGGGTCTCTTCTATCATCGCACGGGCGCGCTACGCCCGAACGGAGGTACTTTCTCTCACCGTGATATGGTAGTGAAAGAAAGCGATCATGTCTGCACTGCTTCCGAATACTGCCCTGCCTGCGGGCCTGGCGCGCGCCGCATCGCCCGAAGAGGTCGGCTTCGCGGCTGACCGACTGCATCGGCTGGTCGACGGCTTCGCCGCGCACGTCGAGCAGGCTGCGATCCCAGGCGCGGTCCTCTTCGTCGCCCGTCACGGAAAAACGGCGTGCCTGAGCGCCGTCGGCTGGCGCGACCGCGAGGCCGCCGACCCGATGCCGATCGACGCGATATTCCGCGGCGCTTCGATCACGAAGCCCCTCGCGGTCGCCGCGGCCCTGGCACTCGTCGACGACGGGCTGCTGCAGCTCGCGGCGCCCGTTTCGCGCTATCTTCCGACTCTAGCGGACCTGCAGGTCGGGGTCGAGGTCCACGGGCCGAACGGCGAGCGCACGCTGATGCTCGAACCGGCGGCGCGCGAGATCACCGTCCAGGACTTGATGCGGCACACGGCAGGCTTCACGTACGGCGCGTTCGGCGATTCGCTGGTGCAGCGCGCGTATCGCGCCGCCGACGTGACGAACATGCGGCAGACCAACGCCGAGATGGTCGCGAAGCTCGCGACGCTGCCGCTTGCGTATCAGCCCGGAACGACGTTCGAGTACGGAATGTCGATCGACGTACTGGGCGCGGTGATCGAAGTCGTGGCGGGGATGCCGCTCGACCGTGTGCTCGCGGAGCGCATCACCGGTCCGCTCGGCATGCCCGACACCGGCTTCCGGCTCACCGACGAAGTGCGTCTCGCGCACACGCAGGCCGATCCGGCGACGGGCGTGCGTCCGGATCTCACCTTCCTCTACGATCCGGCCGCGCCGCCGGCGTGGTTTTCGGCCGGCGGCGGAATCCTGACCACGGCGACCGACTACGGGCGGTTCGCGCAGATGCTGCTCAACGGCGGCGTGCTCGACGGCGTGCGGATCCTCGGCCGCAAGACGGTCGCCTTGATGGCGAGCGATCATCTCCCGCCGGGCGTCGGGTTCGGCCCGTTCACGACCGAACTCGGCGTCACCGCGCCGTTCCCGTGGTTCGGCCAAGGGTTCGGTTTGGGCGTCTCGGTGCGCATCGACGCCGGTCGTGCGCCGCACCCGGGATCGGTCGGCGATTTCTCGTGGTCCGGCGTCTCGGGCACCTATTTCTGGGTCGATCCGGCCGAACGGCTCGTCGCGGTGCTGATGCTGCAATCGCCGGCCAACCGCGTGTATTACCGTTCTCTGCTGCGGCAACTGGTGTATCAAGCGCTGGCGTAGAACCCGCCGCTCGATGCCCGCACCGATCGTTCCCGTTCTCAGCTCGTCCGTCACGGGGCCGCTGGGCATCATGCACCTGCCCCGGCTGTGGCTGAAGATCTTGCTGCACGCCTCCGGGCGGCTGCCCGAGGGCTATCGCCACGGCGTCGGCGGGTTCGACGAGTTCCTGACCACGACGCTCGGCATCGATCGCGACGCGTTCATCGCGCACATCGAGACGGTGAAGCCCGACTACCTCGCGCTCGAATCGTGGGTTCGCGCGAACGCCGCGACGTTGACGCCCGAGGCGATCGCGACGATCAACGCGCGCGTCGGCTCCGCGAACCTCCCCGAGCCGATGCTGGCGGAGCGCACCGCACGTTTCGCGCTCGACGACCCGAGCTACACGCGCGCCGTCGCGCTCAACGATCTCGACGACTGGGCGGCGATGCACGCGGCGCTCACCGGCGCCTGAGCGGGCCATTTGGCGAAATGTCCCTGTGCTCGTGCCCGGAACGAGCGCGGCGCGCATGAAGGTTGAGGTCGGCTGTGAGTTCGAGTACGAAACGGAGGCAATCACACCCGCCGTCGTGCTCGTGCGCCCGTTTTCGACCGACGCGCAGCGGGTGCTCGAAGAGCGCTGGACGTCCGACCCGGCCGTGCCCTTCCACGACTACGTCGACCTCTACGGTAACCTCTGCCGGCGGCTGAACCTGCCGCCCGGACGATTGCGGTTCCGCTACGACGCCACCGTCGAGGTCTCGGGCGACCTCGACGCCTTCGAGCCGGATGCGCGCCAGCTGCCGGTCGACGCGCTGCCGGACGACGCCCTCGTGTACACTTTGCCGAGCCGGTATTGCCTCTCCGATCTGCTCGGCGACCGCGCGTGGGAGCTGTTCGGGGCCACCGAGCCGGGCTGGGGCCGCGTGCAGGCGATCTGCGATTTCGTCCACGGCCACGTCGAGTTCGGGTACGGCTCGAGCACGCCGGCGACGACGGCCGTCGACGTCTTCGAGAATGCGGCCGGCGTCTGCCGCGACTTCGCGCACCTCGGGGTCGCTTTTTGCCGCGCGATGAACGTCCCGGCGCGCTACGTCTTCGGCTACATCCCGGACATCGACGTCCCGGCCACCTCCGCGATGGACTTCTGCGCCTGGTTCGAGGCGTATCTGGACGGCGAGTGGTGGGCCTTCGACCCGCGCAACAACGTGCGCCGGCGCGGCCGGGTGGTGATCGGGCGCGGCCGCGACGCGCTCGACGTGGCGATGGTGACGACCTACGGCGCGGTCACGCTGCACGAGATGATCGTGCGCGCCGATAAGGTGGAAGGATGAGCGAGCAGCGATTCATCGACCACGAGACCGTCGATTGGTCGACGGTCGTCGCGGCCGAATACCGAATCGACCAGACGATCCGCTACGACTACCCGGCGCCGATTCGCGATTTGCGGCACCGTTTGGTGATCTCGCCGCGGGTCTCGCACGGCGATCAACGGCGCGTCTCGCACGAACTGCTCGTGACGCCGCGCGTCCCGGCGCAGCTTGGCGCCGATCCGTTCGGCAACGAGATCCTGGCGCTAGCCGTACCGTACGTCGAGGAGAGCATCGCCTTCGTGCTGCGCTCGACGGTCGTGCGGGACGCGCGCTTCGGGCCGCACGTGGTCGCCGCGCGCGTGTTCGGCGACCGGACGCTGCACGGCCGTCGCCGCCTGATTCGCGTCGACGCTGCGCTCGCCGACGCGGCGGCAGATCTTCGTTCGCGGCATCGCGCACCGGCCGAGCTCGCCGAGGCCATCGTGCGGTTCGTGCACGCCGAGATGATCTACACGAAGGCCGTCACCGACATCTTCACCACGGCGTCGGTCGCCTTCCAAATGCGGCGCGGCGTCTGCCAGGACTACGCGCACGTCGTCATCGCGCTGGCCCGCGCTTGCGGCCTGAAGGCGCGCTATGTTTCGGGCCATCTGCTGGGCGAAGGCGCGACCCACGCCTGGGTGGAGTTCCTCATCCCGACCGGCCGCGATACCGCCCGCGTCCATTCGTTCGACCCCACCACCGGACGGCGCACCGGCTGGCGGTACCTGGTGGTGGCGGTCGGACGCGACTACGAAGACGTGGCGCCGACCTCGGGCGTCTTCGTCGGCGACCCCGGCGGCCGAATCGGCGCCCAGCAGACGGTGCGCATCACGGGCATCACGCGGGCCGCCTAGGCCCTCGGCGAAGGGGGCTTCCCCGGAGTTTCGGCGGATCACCCGGTATGAGAATGCGTGACGTCTACGCCAGCTTGCGGGAGCTCGTTCCGACGCATCTCGCCCAGCGCGACGGCCTGCGCCAGGAGTGGACCGACCGCTCCGACCCGATTTGGCGCCGCGGCGACCGCTGGGTGCGCGTCGAAGCGGTGACCGGGACGGAAGTGATCCTCACCGCCGGACACGGCGACGTCACCGAAGCGCAGACCCACCACCGCCTCCCGACCGGGATCGACGCGATCGCGCTCGAGGTCGCCCAGCAGCTGGACGGCGCCCCTGCCTGATCTGACGTCTGAGGGGCAGGCGTCACGGCTTCGCCCACTGAGCTTTCCGCACGCCGCCCAGCACTTCAGCGCCGCTCTCATCGAATAGCGTCTGATCGAGGGAGTTCGCGCCGGTTGAGAAGATGCGACCCTGACCGTCGACGAATTGCGGGCGGCCGATGTGCCACGAGTGTCCGCGATCAGTCGAGAACGCGATCCGATCGCGCGGCTGGTCGACGAACACATCGAGGAAGTGCCAGAAGTTCGCAAAGTAGTCGGCGTAGACCAGCCCGTGTGGTCCTGCGAGGACGCCGGACATGCATGGTCCACGTTCCAGCACGCGTCCGCGCACGTCGATGATCACCAAGCCCGCCCGGCCGGCGTCGTAGTGATGCCATGGGCATCCCTTCCGGTACTCGACGAGGGCGATGCGGTCGTTGTCGATCCACGCCGCGCGATGCAAGTGGTTAAACGACAGGTTCGTGAAGATGACGTGCCGCGTTCGCGCCGGAAAACGGGGGTCGAACAAAACGAGCCGGTGCCCGTCCGAGCTTTCGAACCCGCACAGGCCGCGCCGCCCATCCGGCGATAACTCGAGCAGCCGGATCCCGTTGCGGTCGGGACACGGATCGAACTTCCATGACGGACCGCCTTGGAACGCGCGGACCGTTTTCTGCCTGTAGTCGTAGAGCAGCGAATTTCCGGCAATGTCGCGCGCGGCGAAGAAGCGCCCCTCGATGCGAGCGACGAGCCTTCCATCCCGATATACGCGGGAATGCTCCGGATCCCGGCGCGACGACGGCGTGTCGGCGGGCAGGTCTCGCACGAAGACGATTCCGCGCGGCAGGCTGCCGTGGCCGGACGAATTCGCGCACCCACTCAGCGACGCCAAAAGCATGACGGCTGCGGCAGAGCTGCGGAATCGCTGCATCGGGTGTCCCGGTTCCGTACTAGAGGATCGCTTGCCTTGCGAGGCGTCCGAGTTTGGTTCGACGGCGCAATGGCGGCCGAAGCAGCGGCAGGCCGCGGCCCGCGGCACGAATAAGGGCCGATTTGCCCCCGCTTCCTATTTCCTGCGGAGACCCTATTCGTGCATCCGTTCCGTTTTATCGTCCGCACTCTTGGTGCGGTCGCGTTGACTGCGCTCGTGGCGACCTCGATCGCTGCGCGCGCCGACTCCCCGCCCAAAGCGCTGGACCTCGCCAACCTCGACCCAACCTGCAAGGCCTGTGACGACTTCGATCAGTTTGCGACGGGCGGCTGGAAGAAGACCCACTCCATCCCGGCGGGGAAGTCACGCTACGGCGGCTTCGACGTCCTCGCCGACGCGAATCGCGCGAACCTCACCGCGATCCTGGAAGACGCCGCAAAGAACGCGACCGCGTCGGCCGGCAGCGACGAGCAGAAACTGCGCGACTTCTACACCTCGTGCATGGATGAGAACGCGATCGAAGCGGCCGGCCTCACGCCGGTTCAGCCGCTGCTCGACCAGGTCAATGCGATTCACGACGTGCCGAGTTTGCTCACGAAGATGGCCGCGCTCCAGCAGGCGGGCGTCGGGACGAACGTCGGTCTGGGTTCGCGCGCCGATCTGCTCGACTCGACCAAACAGATCGCGACGCTCAACACCGGCGGCCTGATCCTGGGCGACCGCAAATACTACGTGAACAACGACGGCAAATATCCCGACTACCGCGCGGAGTACGGAAAATACGCGACGGCGCAGCTCGCGAACCTCGGTGACGCGAACGCCGCCGCCGACGCCGCGGCCGTCATTGCGCTGGAAACGGCGATGGCGACCGTGATTCCGGATCGCACCGAACTGCGCGATCCGCACATCACCTATAATCCGACGCCGGTCGCAAAACTGGCGACGATCGCTCCCGACGTTCCGTGGACGGCGTACTTTGCCTCGTTCCACCCGCCGGCATTCGAGACGATCAACGTCACTCTGCCGAAGGTGGCGGTCGCGTACGACGACCTGATCAAGACGACGCCGCTCGAGGTCTGGAAGAACAACCTGCGCCTGCACGTCATCGACGCCTACGCGGGCAGTCTGCCGAAGAAATTCGACGATGCGCGCTTCGCGTTCCGCAGCGGCGTGCTGCTCGGCGTGACGACGCGCCGCCCGCGCTCCGAGACGTGCACGACCGCGACCGACCAGTCGCTGCGCGACGTGCTCGGGCGCGTCTACGTCGCGCGCTATTTCCCGGCAGCCGCGAAAGCACGCGCGCAGTCGCTCGTCGACAACCTGCAGACCACCCTCGCCGAGGACATCAAGACGCTCGACTGGATGTCGCCGCAGACGAAGGTCGCGGCGGCAGCGAAGCTCGCCGCGTTCACCAAGAAGATCGGCTATCCCGACCGCTGGGAAGACTATTCGAAGCTGACGATCGCCAAAGCGCCGTACGCCTCAAACGCACTCGCCGTCGCGCGCTTTGACGTAGCCCGCAGCGTCGCCGACATCGGGACGCCGACCAATCGGACGCGCTGGGGGATGACTCCGGCGACCGTCAACGCGTACTACAACCCCTCGAACAACGAGATCGTGTTCCCCGCCGGGATCCTCGGCGGCGTCTTCTTCAACCCCACCGCCGACGATGCGATCAACTACGGAGCGATCGGCGCGGTGATCGGCCACGAGATGACGCACGGTTTCGATGACCAGGGGCGCCGCTTCGACGCGAACGGCAACCTGCGCGACTGGTGGACCCCCGCCGATACCGAAGCGTTCACGAAGCGCGCGCAGTGCATCGTCGACCAGTACTCGTCGTACGAACCCGTCGCGGGAAGCCACATCATCGGCAAACAGGTGCAGGGCGAAGCGATCGCCGACCTCGGCGGCACCACGATCGCGTTCAAAGCGTTCATGAAGACGCCGCAGTACAAGGCGAACAAGCTGATCGACGGGTTCACGCCCGCGCAGCGTTTCTTCCTGGCCTACGCGCAAGTGTGGAAATCGATCGCGACCGACGACGCCCGTCGTCAACGCGCCTCGACCGACCCGCATCCCGACGACAAATACCGCTTGATCGGCACGCTCTCCAACATGCCGGAATTCCGCACGGCGTTCAAATGCGCCGCGACCGACAAGATGGTTCGCCCGAGCATCTGCCAGATCTGGTAATCCGCATTGCTGGCGAGTTTCTGCAAGCCGGTGCAGGCGGTCTGCAGAAACCGCCGCGGGGGCGAAAAAGATTCCCTCCTTTGCTGAGAGAGCGCTGTGGTGAAAGGTTGCTGAAAGGTTTCTTTTCTACAGTGCAGTGAGGGTTTCTCGGAGCAAGGGTCGAGGGCGTCGTACATGTCCTGGTTTCGCAGCGGCGTCACGCAGATCCATCGTTGGATCGGCCTGACGGTTGGGTTGGTGGCGATCTTTCTCTCGGTCACGGGCGGATGGATCGTCCTGCGTCCCATCCTCGATCCGGTCACCTATCCGCAGCTCCTGGTGATTCCGGCATGCACGAAGCCGCTGCCGGTCGACTCCCTCGCCAAAGCCGCCCGGACGCTGCACCCGAAGGGCCGGCTGGACTACGTCTGGTTCTACGACTCGCCGACGAGCTCGACGATGGTGCGCTTCTCGGACGGCGATCAGGTCTACGTAGACACCTGCAGCGGCAGAGCGCTCGGGCACCAGGACCGCTACGGCGGGCTGTACGGGACCGTCGAAGGTCTGCACCGCTTCAGGTTCATGGACGCGAAACCCGGGATGCTGATCATCGGGTGGACGTCGCTGCTGATGGCGGTGCTCTTGGTCATCGGCGGCCTGTTCCTGTGGTGGCCGCGGCGCCCGAGCGCGTGGAAAAGCGCCGTGAAGCTCAACCGCCGCTTGAAGGGGCGCGCGTTCTCACTCAACCTGCACACGACCACCGGCGTCTACGCGAGCGTCGTCGTCTTCGTCGTCGCACTCACGGCGGTTCCGATTTCGCTCGGCTGGGCCAAGAGCGCGCTCTACGTGATGACCGGGTCGGCCGAACTGACGAACACCGGCCAGCGCGTAGGGGCCCTGCAGAAGAAGCACGCGCCGAAGCACGGCAAGTCGGCCTCCGCCAAGCGGATTCCCATGCAGGTCGCTTGGGCGAAAGCGAGAGACCTGGTTCCGGGCCCGCTGCGCTGGGCCTCGATTCGCGTTCCCTCCAAGAATCAGCCGATCGAGATCGCGCTCTCCGAGCAGAGTTTTCCGCACAGCGAAGCACGCAGCTACGTCTACGTCGATTCCCACACCGGAAGGGTCCTTGATTATCGCGCGTACGAAACGCGCAGCGCGGGCGAAAAACTCTACTTGTGGGTGCTTGCGCTCCACACCGGCAGTTTCGGCGGCGTTCCCGTTCAGGTGCTCATGCTGCTCGGGATGATCGGCGTGCCGATCATGGGATACACCGGCATCGAGAGCTTCGTTCGCAAGACGTTCCGCCGGCCCCGTACCTCGCAGGCGCCGTCGGCCTTGCGTGTTCGCATCGCGGCCGTCCGCGAGGAAGCGGAAGGCATCCGCTCGTTCGCCCTCGTCAGCGCCGACGGCGCGCCGCTCCCGGCGGTCTCCGCGGGCGCGCACGTCGACGTGCGTCTGCGGGACGGGCTCGTGCGCCAGTATTCGCTCACGAACGGGCCCGAGGACGACACCGCATACCACCTCTCGGTGCTGCTCGCGCCCGGCTCGCGGGGCGGGTCGATCGCGATGCACGATCTGCGCGAGGGCGAAACGCTCACGATCAGCGCGCCGCGAAACCACTTCCCGCTGAATGCCGAAGCCGGCCACCATCTGCTGCTGGCCGGAGGCATCGGCATCACGCCGCTCTACTCGATGGTTCGTCACCTTCAGGCAGCGGGCGCGTCTTTCGAGCTGCACTACTTCACGCGGACGTCCGCGGCGACCGCGTTCCACGAAGCGCTCTGCGCTGCGGAGTACGGCGGCAAGGTGCACTTCCACTATGCGCTCGAGCCGCAAGACGTACGCGCGTTTCTGGCGGAGCTGCTGCGCGAGCGGCGGGAAGCGGGCCACCTCTACGTCTGCGGACCGACGCCGTTCATGAAACTCGTCCATGAAACGGCCGACCCGGTATGGCCGCCCGAAACCGTGCACAGCGAGTACTTCGCCGCCGACCCGCTCGCCGAGGCGGGACCCCGCGAGGCATTCGAAGTGACGTTGGCACGCACCGGCGGAACCTTCGACGTTCCCGCCGACACGAGCATCCTGCAGATTTTGAACCAGTGCGGCCTCGACGTGCCGACCTCATGCGAACAAGGCGTGTGCGGCACGTGCCTGACGCGCGTTCTCGAGGGCGAGCCCGACCATCGTGACGTGTTCCTCACCGGCGCGGAACGCCAGAGCGGCGAGAAGATGCTCGTGTGCGTCTCGCGCGCCAAAAGCAGCCATATCGTTTTGGACATTTAGGCATCATCATCACCTCCCATAAGGCTCATCTGACATGAAACCGAACTTCGCCCACGTGCTGGCCGTGCTTGCGGCCGGCATCGTTTCGGCTTCGGCTGCCTCGGGCGCAGCCGAGAATCCGCCCGTCGATCCCAATCTGCCGGCGTATCAGCCGAAGACGAGCGGCGTCGCTCCGTCGCCGGGAGCCGGCTATGTCCTCAAGGATGGGTCGATACAGATCGAAGGCGCAGAGCATGCGGATTTCATCCTCGAGCGACTCGACGCGCTGTTCGCGAAGACGCATCCCGGCGCAAAATTCGCGCTGAATTTGAAAGGCACGGGAACCGGCATCCCCGCCTTGACGCACGGTATTACGCCGTTTGCGCCGATGGGGCGCGCCGTGACGCCGGTCGAGCTGGTGCCGTACGCCAAGATCGTCGGAGAGAACCCGCTGGAGATCAAGGTGGCGCATACCGCGTTCGCGTCGAAAAGGCTGGCGACGTCGCTGGCGGTCTACGTGAACGCCGCGAACCCGATCGACAAGCTCTCAATCGATGAAGTCGAGCGCATGTACACGACCGGGAGTCCCGCCGGCGACATCACCGCGTGGGGACAAGTCGGCGAAGCGGGTGAATGGAAGACCGCGCGCATTCGGCCCGTCAGCGGCTTCGCGCATGCGGGTTTCGGGAACTACGAGACCGCGAAGTTCCACAACCGTCCGTTCTCCGGCAACATGGAAGCGTTTCCGGACACCGCGCAAATTCTGCAGAAGGTCGGTCAGGATCGCTTCGCCGTCGGCATCGCTGCCAGCGGCCGTACCGATCCCGGGATCAAGGCTGTGGCGCTCGCCGAGAAGCCCGGCGGGGACTACTCGACCGGCAGCCGCGACGACGTCACCAACGACAAGTATACCCTCGGCCGATATCTCTATTTCTATGTGCGCCGCCAGCCCGGCAAGCCGCTCGACCCATTCGTCAAGGAGTACTTCCGCATGATGCTTTCCCGGGACGGGCAGCAGATCATCGCCTCGCAGGCCGACGGCTATCTGCCGCTGACGGCGCACGACGCCGCTGAAGAGCTGGCGAAGCTGGAGGAAGTGAAGTGAGGGCTCTTCTCGCGGCGACGCTCGGCGCGCTGATCGTCTCCGGCGCATCGGCCTCCGCCCAGGACGTCGCGTTGCAGCCCTATCAACCGCATCCCGTCAGCGTCCCGAAAGACGCATCCTACCTGCGGCCCGATGGTTCAGTCTACATCGTCGGCGACGACGCCACTGACGAGATGATGGCGAAACTCGACGCGCTGTTCGTGAAGACGCATCCCGGTTTCAAGTTCACGCTGCTCTTGAAGGGCTCGTCAACCGGCATCGGCGGGCTCACGTCGGGCGTGTCGGCGATGGCCCCGATGGGCCGTGCGGGGTGGCTCAGCGATCTCTCGGCATTCAAAGAGGCGTACGGCTACCCGGCAACCGACATTCACATCGGCTACGACGCGTATACACACGACAAGCACAAGAGCCCGCCCGCACTGTACGTGAACGCCCAAAATCCGCTCGCCGGTTTGACGGTCGCGCAAGCCGCGCGCATCCTCACGACGGGCGGCGGCAAAGGCGACATCACGCAATGGAGCCAGCTCGGCTTGAAGGGCGCATGGCAGCATCGCCAGATCCACCTGTACGGGCCTCGTGACGACGGGGCGCTCGCGACGTCGCTGCGCGAGAGCCTGATGGGCAAACTTCCGTTTTCGTCGCGCTACGAGACGTTCGAGCATCTTGCCGACGTTGTCAAGGCCGTTGCGCAAGATCCCTACGGCATCGGGCTGGTCGGATTCTTTGATGCGAAAACCGTACCGGAGGTCAAGCTCCTCCCGATGGCGACCGCGGAGGGTCAGCCCTTCGTCGAGCCCACGTACGAGAACGTGAAGGCCGGACGCTATCCGTTCGCGTCGTCCCTGCGCATGTACGTAAACCGCAAGCCCGGCGCGCCGCTCGACCCGTTCGTGAAAGAGTACATGCGGATGGTGCTCTCTCGCGAGGGACAGGCCATCATCGAGTCATGCAAAGACAACGAGCAAGGTTTCGTGCCGCTCGAACCGGCAGCGGTCGCAGCGGAGCTCGCAAAGCTGCAATAGCGCTACACCTCCGGCAGCGCTGAAACGAAGCGCTGCGCTATGAGGTAGATCCCGAGCATCGCAAATGCCGCGGCCGCGACGAGGCCGGCGATTCGAGACGTGCGCCGTCCGAACGCCTGACCGAGTCGCGTGCCCGCGGCGATGCCGAGATACGTGACGAAAAACGTCTGAACGGCGATGGCGCCGATCGTCGCGGGCACGGGCAGTCCGCTCGCGCCCATCGGAAAGCCGATGGCCAGTTCGTCCATCGAGATGCCGAAGCCGGCGAGAGCCGCCGTGCGGAGTGACGTGAACGACAGGGCCTCCGTCTCGTCGCCC
Organism: Vulcanimicrobiota bacterium; assembly: GCA_028287545.1. The sequence continues at coordinate 29,049 of JAQBPL010000251.1, forward strand.
TCTTCCAGCGCTTCTTTCGCCAGGTGAAGCGCGACGGCGATGAGCACGACGCCGCCGAGGACTACCGCGGGCGTCGCGAACCGCGCGCCCGCGACGCGGCCGAGCAGCAGGCCGAGGAGCGGCATCACGGCTTCGAAAAACGCGAACGTCAACGCCGGCCGAAGCGGCTTCGCGCCGCGGAGCCCGAGTGCCACGGCCACCGCGAACGTGTCGATCCCCAGCGGGACCACGAAGACGGCCAGTTTTACGAGCATCGCACCGTGCGAGGGACGGCTGCGTCGCGCACGCGGCGGCTACTTGGCGCGGTCCAGCCTGACGGTGGGCTTTTTGCCGCGAATGGTGGCGCCGCGCAATGCGGTGATGATCGCGGTCGCTCCGGCGGCCGGCACCTCGACGAGCGAGAAGCGGTCGGCGACGTCGATCGCGCCGATGTCGCGCGAGCTGATCCGCGCTTCGTTGGCGATCGCGCCGACGAGGTCGGCGGGCCGGACGCCGGCGCTCCGTCCCACGCCGATGTAGATGCGCACGACGTCGCCGTTCGGCTGCCGCGGCATCGCGGCGACGGCGGGGCGCTCGAAGCGTCCCGGGCGTACCGGCAGCGCACGCGGCGGCGGCGGTGCGGCGATCGCCGGGATCTCTTCTTCGTCGTCCGC
>JAQBPL010000264.1 GCA_028287545.1 Vulcanimicrobiota bacterium
GCGTTCGACGGCATCTACGCGACCGCGAAGATCATGGAGCTGCTCGCCGCGGAACGCCGCAATCTCTCCGAGCTGGTCGCGATGATCCCCGAATGGCACATGGCCGGCCGCGTCGTGCCGTGCCCGTGGGATCGCAAGGGCGCGGTGATGCGTTCGCTCCACGACGAAGCAGCGCACGCCGGAAACGGCAAGGTCGAGACGCTCGACGGCATCCGGCTCGAACGCCCCAACGGCTGGGTCCTCGTCCTCCCCGACGCGACCGAAGCGTCCGTGAACATCTGGGCGGAAGGCGCCTCGGATGTCGACGCCGCCCGCTACGCCGACGAAGTCGGCGAACGCGTCCGCGCAATCGCCATAGCCCCCACAGCCGTGTCACCCTGACCTCAGGGTGACACGAAGCGCAGGACCTCGTGCGGGTAGTCGAAGACGATGGTGAAGCGGTGTAAGACCTGGTCGCCGACGTTGGCCCCGACGCTGGGGTCCGTCTCGACGCCGGCGCGGGCGTCGGTCAGGGCGAGGCGCACGTCGCGGACGACGACGCTGCCCAAGCGAAGTTCGCGCGCGGTGGCGCGCCAGCCGTCGACGCCGCCGCCGACGCCGTAGAACAGCATGCCGCGCGGCGTGACGTGATAGGTTTGCTCCAAATGGTGCTCGCGGACGAACGGCGTGTTGACGTCGACGGCCTCGTCGCTGCCGGTATCGAGGGTGATCGCCGCGGGCAGTCCGTCGATCGCGCCGCTCACCTGCGGCTGGCGGTCGTCGAACACCATCGGGACGGCGGTGCCGCGCGCGCCGAACGCCGCCGCCGACGGCGCCAGCTCGAGCGTATGGCGCGCGAAGTCGAGCCGGGCCGCGAAGCGCGCGAACACTTCGTAGCCGACGATGCCCTCGAACGGTGCGGACGGGCCGAGGTCGAGCACCACGAACGGCTGATTGCGCATCTCCGCTGCGCCGATCCGGACGCTGCGGGCAGTGGTGTAGCTGGTCGGCGCGATGCCCGCGCCCGCACCGCCCACACTGCCGCGGCCCGAAACGCTCATCCCTAAACGCGCGGCGGCCTGCGGCGTGATGACGTTTTGGCCGCCGGTGTCGAGCAGGAAGCGCATCGGTGCCGCGCCGTTGATCCGCACCGCGATCACTTCACCGGCGTCCAGAGGAATGCGCGTCACCTGCGCGAGCGTCGCGTCGTGAGGCGCCGGCGGCGGGGCGAACGCGTCGCGCGGGACGTCGCGCAACGGTTCGACCGAACGCACCTGCGCCGTCCAGGTTCCGTTGCTCGACTGCTCGCTCAGCGCGAGCGGCACGCGCAGCCCGTCCACCGTGCGATAGCCGGCGAACGTGTTGAAGACCGTATCCTCGCCGACCCGCCGGCGCGCTTCGGCGAGCAACCCGCCGGGGGCGCCGGCGCGCACGTCCATCGTGCGCGACAGGCCCCGATAGCGCAGGCGCACGCTCCCGTCGAACGGGTCGGCCGCCGCTGGACGCGGCGCTCGGGCATACAGATAGGAAGCGGCGACGATCGCGCCGCGCTGATCGGCGTTGCCTTGAACGCGGGCCATCCCGGTGGCGTCGGCGCGCCAGGCGCGCTCGCCGTCGAACCCTTCGCGATCGGATACGGGTCCGGCGTCGAAACGGCGCACGAACCGGCCGCCATCGCGGTCGATCAGAATCTCACCGCGTCCCGGAATCCCGTACGCGACGACGTCGAGCCGAAGGCGCACGTACCGCGCGGCGTTCGCGGACGTCGCGCGCACGACCGGAAGCGGCGGCAAGGCCAGTCCGAGAACGAACGCGGCTGCGGCGATCATCGTTTACTACGATGCCCAGCGCAGCCGCGTTCGCCTCGCGAGCGAGCTAGCGGCCGCGCCGCGCCGGAGCGCCTTTGCCGCGCCCGAACTGGACGTGCCGCTGCGGCGCGAACGTGCGGTGCAATCCGGCGGCCTCGCGCAGGTCGGGCGCGCGCTCCGGCAGCACGGGGACTTTTTCACGATCGATGCGGCGTCCGACGACCTTCTCGATGTCGCGGAAAAGCTTCTCTTCCTCGTGCGAGACGAACGTGATCGCGTCGCCCTTTTGCTCGGCGCGGGCCGTACGGCCGACGCGATGGACGTAGTCCTCGGGGACCATCGGAACGTCGAAGTTCACTACGTGGCCGAGGTCGACGATGTCGATGCCGCGCGCGGCGAGGTCGGTCGCGACCAGGACGCGCAGCTTGCCGCGCTTGAAGTCGGCCAGCGCGCGGGTGCGCTGCGCCTGCGAGCGGTCGCCGTGAATGCGGTCGGCGCCGACGCCGTGCTTCTCGAGCGCCAGGGCGAGCCGGTTGGCCCGCGCCTTGGTGCGGGTGAACGCGATCGCGCTGAAGATGTTGTTGTCTTTGAGCAGTTCGACCAACAGGTCGGTCTTGCGCATCTGGTCGACCGTGTACGCGACGTGCGTGATCCCCTCGGCCGTCGGCGCGAGGCTCTTCGGCGCGATGTCGACGCGCACCGGATCGTCGAGCAGCTCGCGGCTCAGCTTCGCGATCTCCGGAGCGATGGTCGCCGAGAAGAATAGCGTCTGCTTGCGGTTCGGCAGTTTCGCGACGATGCGGCGGACGGCGGGCAGGAAGCCCATGTCCATCATGCGGTCGGCTTCGTCGAGCACGAGCATCGAGACGCTCTCAAAGCGCGCGCCCTGCTGGAGGTGGTCGATCAGGCGGCCGGGGGTCGCGACGATGATCTCGACGCCGGTCTTGATGGCTTGCGCCTGCGGACCGTAGCCGACGCCGCCGAAGATCGCGCGAACGCGGATGTCGGAGTTCTTGGAGAGCGCCGTCAGGCTGTCGGCGATCTGCGCGGCCAGCTCGCGGGTCGGCGCGAGAATCAGCGCGTGGGTGCGCCGGCGCGGCAGCTCGGCGATCTTCTGCAGGAGCGGAAGGCCGAAGGCGGCGGTTTTCCCGGTCCCGGTCTGGGCGCTGGCGAGGACGTCGTGTCCTGCGAGTGCCGGCGGGATCGAGCCGGCCTGGACCGGCGTCGGGGCGTTGAAGCCAAGCTCACGCACGGCGCGGAGCAACACCGGGCTCAAGCCCAGTGTGTCAAAAGTGGGTTGCATCGATTCTTTCGAAAGCGAGCGCAAGTCGATCGGCATTTCGAAAGATCGCGCAAAGAGTGTGCCACGCGAGGTGACAGGTCAGTATAGCACACCCCGCCAGCATCGTGAACGCC
>JAQBPL010000290.1 GCA_028287545.1 Vulcanimicrobiota bacterium
CGACCGGCGTCGCAGTGGGTGTCGGCGTTACGCCCGCGGGGGTCGCGCTCGGCGTCGGCGTTGCGCCGGCCGGCGTCGCCGTCGGGACGGCTGTTGGGACGGCAGTGGGCGGCGGCGGACCGACGCCGGGGACCGACGCATTTTGCGAGCAGCCCGCGGCGAGGAGCACGATTGCCGTCGCGGCGACGGCGCGTGGATTGAGCATGTGAGGAACTCTCCTTGTCGGAGGCATCCTCTCGCATGGACCGTCCATCCAGCGTCCAAGTGACTTCGGACGCTCGGGGGCGGCGAATTCAGCTCGCTCCGGCCGACCTCGAGAGGGCGCGGCTGAAAGGCAACGCCCGATACGCCTTCGCATCGTCGGGAGCCAACTCGGCGAGACGCTTCCGCAGCAGCCGCCGCCCTTCGTCGGCGGAACGCTTCGCGGCGGCCGAATCACCGGCGGCAAGATGGAAGCGGCTCAAGACGAGCTGGACGCGAGCGGGGTGCTTGGCCGAAGCGACGTCGAGCTGGGCTAACTCCTGCGCGGCCTCGCGCGCTGCCTCCAGCTCGCCGGCGCGCAGCAGCGTCTCGACCAGATAGCACAGCTCGTTCGGTAACGAACGCACGCCGCCGGCCGCGCGGCGGATCGCGATCCCCTCGCGCAGATCGCGCAGGCCCTCGTCGTTCTTGCCGAGCGCGACGTTGGCCGTACCGAGCATGACGAGAGCTTCCGCCAGATGCCGCGTCTCGCCGGTTTCGCGGGTGAGCTCGACGGCGCGCCGGCCGAGCGCCGCCGAGACCTCGAATCGTTCGCGCACGAGTTCCGCTTCGGCCCGGTTGATCGCCGCGGTCACGACCCCGTCGCGTGCGCCGATCCCCGCGGCGATCTGGTCGGCGCGCTCCCAGAAGCGCAGCGCGTCCACGATTCGGCCCAGCTCGAACTCGAGCGTGCCGCGATTGTTCAGCGTTGCGGTAAGCGCGCGGAGGCCCCCGATGCGTTCGAACGTCGCGAGCGCAAGATCGGAATGCTCGCGCATGCGCAGCGCGTCGCCGTTCGAGTGCGCGACATACGAGAGGATGCCGTACGCCTTCCCTTCCGACTCGACGTCGCCGACCCGCCGCGCAAGCGCGAGCTGCTCCTGGGCGGCCCGTGCGCCGATCTCCATCTCCTCCAGCGTAAACGCGCAATTGACTTCGGCGTTGAGCAGATCGAACCACTCCGCCGGAGTGCTCGACTCGGTCAGGACGGCGCGCCGCTGCCGCAACGTCTCGAGCGCGCGCGCACCATTTCCGATCCGCACCTGAACGTTCGCGAGCCGAATGCTCAAACGCGCCTGAACGGCCGGATCGACGCCGTGCCGCGCAAGATCGGCGGCCTCGGCCAGCGACGGTTCGGCATCGGTGATCCGGCCTTGTCCCACCAGCATCCACGCCCGCGCGTCCAGCGCCGCGATCCGCCGGTTCACATCGCCGGACGATTCGGCGGAGGCGAACATGGCATCGATCGTCGCGGCATGCCGCGGGTCGTCGCCGCCCTGCGCGAAGTGTGAAGCCCACTCCTCGAGCACTGCAAAGCGTTCCGCGCCCCCGAGCCGTTCGGCGATTTCGTCGATTCGCTCGAGATCGTGCTTCCGGCCGGCGACGTCCGCACCGCGCCGGGAGGCGCGCAGCGCGGTCGCGAGCGCCGTGAAGCGCTCCGCGTCGGCGGCTGCCAGGTCGGCCGCGCGGCGCGCGAACGCCGCCGCTTCCTCGTTCGCGAACACGGCAAACGCCGCTTCCGCGGCTCGCAGATACGCGGCTTGCGCGCGTTCGGCGTCGCCGGCGAGATCCCAGTGCCGGGCGACGACCGCGAGCGCCGCGCGATCCGCGTCCGCCGATCGTTCGAGTAGGCGCGCGATGCGGCGGTGGCGCGGCCGGCGCTGCGCCGGCTCGGTCGCCGCATAGATCGCGCTGGCGATGAGCGCGTGCGAGAACGTGTACGTTCCGGCATCGGACGCCGAGGCATACACGAGCCGGCGCAGCAGCAATTCGTCCAGCGCATCCTCGACCAGCGTCTCGCTCCATCCGCCGGCCGCCGCGACCGCATCGATGGTGAACGAGCGGCCGACGGTCGCGGCGACGTCCGCCATGGCACGCACGTCGGGCGCAAGTCGATCCACTCGCGCGAGGATCGCGTCGCCCACCGTGCGCACGGCACCGTCGGCGTCCGGAACGGTTCCGGTTTCCTCGTAGCTGCGCAGCAGCTGCCAGGCGAAGAGCGGGTTCCCTTCGCTCAACCGCGCAACCACCGGCGCGAGCTCCGGCGGAGCGTGCTCGAACGCCGGGGTACGCGCGATCAGATCGCCGATCTCGTCCTCACGCAACGCCGCGAGCGTCAGCCGCGTCGCGCGCTGCTCGCTCTGCAGCCGGCGCGCCAGCGCGGGAATGCTTCCCAGCGCGTCGGACTGCTCCGGGCGATAGGTCACGAGCAACAGCAGCGGAGCACCGCTGCCGCGCCGCGCGATCGCTTCGATCGCGTCGACGGTGTCCCGCCCGGCCCAATGCATGTCCTCGAGGATCAGCACGAGCGGCCGCGCGCGCGCGATCGCCTCGAAGAACCGCGCCAGCGCTTCGTGCAGGCGCAGGCGGGCGCGATCCTGGTCGAGCGTTTCGGCGGCGCTCAGATCCGGGCGGATCGCCCGAATCTCCGGCAGCACGCCTGTCAGCGCACTGGCCCACACGTCGTCGAGCGCGTCGCGCCCGAGTGCCGGCAGACCGCGCTGGGCGGCGACGATCAGAGCCTGATAGGGAGTGCTTTCCGGTTGGCCGGTGAAGCCGACGAGAACGCGGCCACCCTCGCGCTCCGCGAGTTCGGCCAACTCCGCCGCGAGCCGCGACTTGCCCACTCCGGCATCCGCGGCGAGCATCACGGTACCGCCGAAGCCGCGCGCCGCGCGCATCCACGAACGGCGCAGCGCATCGAGTTCACTGCGCCGGCCCACGAACGGCGTATCCCGCGCCTCGCGGACGACGGCGTCCGCCGCGAACGGCGACGGCGACGACTCGGGCTCGCGCAGCGTCAAGCCGGCGAAGATGGCGTCGCGCAGCGCGACGGTCTCCGGCATCGGCTCGACGTCGAGCGCTTCGCGCAGCCGAGACGCGAATCGCTCGTACGTGGCGAGCGCTCCCGAACGGTCACCGTCTTCGTAGCGCGCGCCAATCAGTTCTCGCAGCGCGTCTTCACGCATGTCGTCATAGCTCAGCAGCCGCTCCGCGCTGCGAATCGCGGCGGCGAAATCGCGCCGCCGGCGCGCAGCGACGCACACATCGCGCAGCGCGTCGAGATAGAACGTGCGAAGCCGCTCGCGCTCCACGACGACCCACTCGTCTTCGGCTCCGTCGAGAAGATCGCCGCGGTAGAGTTCGACCACGGCCGCGGCGCGCTCCGGATCACCGATGCCGTCGAGGAAGGTCGCGATGTCGACCGGCGCCGCGGCGTGATTCCAGCCGATCCGCCCGCCCTCGTCGAGGATCCATTCCAAGCCGTAATCCGGCAGCGCCTGCCGCAGCCGATGCACGTGGCGCCTCAGGTTCGAGCGCGCTTCGACGTCCGGCTCATCCGGCCACAGCGCCGCCGCGACGGCCGCGCGCGGAACCAGCTCGCGCCGAAGCGCCAGAAAGGCGAGCAGCATGAGACATCGCGCCGGCACGGTCTTGGGCCATCGGACGCCGTCGGCGCTCAACCACGGAGAACCGAACAGCGTTACGGCGAGGCGCGGCTTCAACGGCGACTCCGAACGAGGCGGCTCCACCAGCCCGCGCCGCCGGATCTGAAACGATGAACTGCCACGCGAGCCAAGAGATCGCTCTTTCGAGCCGCGCTTCGCCTTCACTCCTGCCGGCTCCGGCGGTTTATCGCCGCCCGGAGTGCGCCGACAGCGCGCGGCTGAACGGCAGGGTGCGATACGCCTTCGCGTCGGAGGGCGTCAACTCGGCGAGTCGCCGGCGCAGCAGTCGCCGGCCTTCGTCGGCGCACCGCTTCGCCGCGGCGAAATCGCCGGCGGCGTGATGGAAGCTGCTCAAGACGTGCTGGACGCGAGCCGGATATTTCGCCGAGGCGACGTCGAGCCGGGCCAACTCATCGGCGGCCCGCCGCGCTGCCGCAAGATCCCCGGCGCGCAGCGACGCCTCGACCAGATGGCACAACTCGTTCGGCAGCGAACGCGCACCGCCGGCCGCGCGGCGCATCGCGATCCCTTCGTGCAGATCACGCAACCCCTCGTCGCGATTGCCCAGCGCAACGTTCGCCGTACCGTGCAGGACGAGCGCCTCCGCGAGGTGGCGCTTCTCGCCCGTCTCGCGAGTGAGCTGGAGCGCGCGCCGGCCGTGCGCCGCCGAAACGTCGAATCGTTCCCGCACGAGTTCCGCTTCAGCGCGATTGATCGCCGCGGTCACGACGCCGTCACGCGCGCCGATCCCCTCGCAGATCTGCGCGGCGCGCTCCCAGAAGCGCAGCGCGTCGTCGATTCGGCCCAGTTCGAACTCGAGCGTACCGCGATTGAGCAGCGTCACGCCGAGCGCGTGCTCGCTGCCAATGCGTTCGAAGGTCGCCACGGCGAGATCGGAATGCTCGCGCATGCGAAGCGCGTCGCCTTGCCAGTGCGCAACGTACGAGAGAGCGCCGTGCGCCTTGCCCTCCGAATCGAGGTCGCCGACTCGCCGCGCGAGCGCAAGCAGCTCGGCCCCGGCGCGCCCCCCGATCTCCATCTCTTCCAGCGTGAACGCGCAATTGACCTCGGCGCCGAGCAGATCGAGCCACTCCGCCGGACTGCTCGACTCCTCGAGCAGAGCGCGCCGGCGACGCAGCACCTCGAGCGCGCTCGCAGACTTTCCAAGCCGCGACTGAACGTGGGTGAGCTGAATGGTCACGCGCGCCAGAACGGCCGGGTCACCGTGGTGCGTCGCGAGAGCGATGGCTTCCACCAGCGAGGGTTCGGCATCCGCGACGCGGCCTCGCGCCACCAGCATGCGGGCCCGAGCAGCCAGCGCCGCGATCCGCCGGTCCACGTCGCCCGACGACTCGGCCGACGCGAACATCGCATCGATCGTCGCGACATGGCCCGCGTCGTCACCGCCTTGCGCGTAGTATGCAGCGCGCGCTTCGAGCACGAGAAAGCGTTCCTGGTCCCCGAGCCGGGCGGCGATTTCGCCGATGCGTTCCAGATCGAGCCTGCGGCCCGCATCGTCCGCGCGGAGCTGCCCTGCACGAAGCGCGATCGCGAGCGCGGCGAATTTCTCCGCGTCGCCGCGTGCAAGGTCGGCCGAGCGGCACGCATACGCCGCCGCCTCGTCGTGGGCGAAGACCGTGAAGGCCGCCTCCGCGGCCCGCAGGTATGCGGTCCGCGCGCGTTCGGGATCACCGGCGAGATCCCAATGCCGGGCAGTGACCGCGAGCATCGCGCGATCCGCGTGCGCCGATCGTTCGAGCAGGCGCGCGATGCGGCGATGGCGCTGGGCGCGCAAACCCGGCTCCGTCGCCGCGTAGATCGTGTGCGCGACGAGCGCGTGCGAGAACATATACGTTCCGGCGTCGACCGTCGACGCATACACCAGTCGCCGCAGCAGCAGTTCGTCCAGCGCATCGCCGACCAGCGTCTCGCTCCATCCGCCGGCGACGGCAACTGCGTCGACCGCGAACGCGGCGCCGACGGTCGCAGCAGCGTCGGCCACCGCGCGGACGTCCGGCGCAAGCCGATCCACCCGCGCCAGGATCGCATCACCCACCGTGCGCATCGCGCCGTCGGCGTCGGGAATGCGTCCGGTTTCCTCGTAGCTGCGCAGCAGCTGCAAGGCAAAGAGCGCGTTGCCTTCGCTCAACCGCGCGACGGCCGGCGCAAGTTCCGCGGGAGCGCTCTCGAAGACCGGAGTGCGCGCGATCAGTTCGCCGATCTCGTCGTCGCGCAACGGCGCGAGCGTCAGGCGCGTCGCTCGCTGCTCGCTCTGCAGCCGGCGCGCCAGCGCGCGAACGTCGCCCGCCGCGTCGGCTTCCTCCGGGCGGTACGTCGCTATGAGCAGCAGCGGAGCGCCGGCGGCGCGCCGCGCGATCGCTTCGATCGCGTCGATGGTGTCGCGTCCGGCCCAATGCAGATCCTCGAGGATCAGCACGAGCGGCCGCGCGCGCGCAATCGTCTCGAAAAATTGCGCCAGCGCTTCGTGCAGGCGAAGCCGCGCGCGATCCCCATCGAGCCTTTGGGCAGCGCTCAGATCCGATCGAATCGCGCGAATCTCCGGCAGCACGCCTGCGAGTGCGCTCGCCCAGACGTCGTCGAGCGCGTCCCGGCCCAGTGCCGGCAAACCCCGTTGCGCGGCGGCCACCAGCGCTTGATAGGGAGCGCTTTCGGGCTGCGCCGTGAACCCGGCCAGAACGCGGGCGCCCTCGCGTTCCGCCACTTCCGCCAGCTCCGCCACGAGCCGCGACTTCCCCATGCCGGCGTCCGCGGCGAGCAGCACGCTGCCGCCGAAGCCGCGCGCCGCGCGCATCCACGCGCGGTGCAGCGTGTCGAGCTCACCGCGCCGGCCGACGAACGGCGTATCCCGCGCGTCCGGCTTGACTGCGTCCGCAACGGGAGGCGACGACGTTTCGGGATGGCGCAACGGCAGCCCGGCGAAGATGGCGTCGCGCAACGCGATCGTTTCCGGCATCGGTTCGACGTCGAGCGCGTCGCGCAGCCGCAGCGCGAAGCGCTCGTACGTTGCAAGCGCTCCCGAACGATCGCCCTCTTCGTAGCGCGCTCCGATCAGTTCGCGCAGCGAGTCTTCACGCAGGTCGTCGTGGCTCAGCAGCCGTTCGGCGTAGCGAATCGCCGCCGCGAAATCACGCCGCCGTCGCGCGGCGACGGACAAATCGCGCAGGGCTTCCAGGTACAGACCGCGCAGCCGCTCGCGCTCCACGACGATCCACTCGTGCTCGACTCCTTCGAGCAGATCGCCGCGGTAGAACTCCACCGCTTCGGCCGCGCCTTCCGGATCGCCGACTCCATCGAGAAACATCGCGACGTCGACCGGCGCCGCCGCGTAATTCCAGCCGATCCGCCCACCCTCGTCGACGATCCAGTCCACTTCGAAATCCGGCAGCGCCTGCTTGAGCCGATGGAGGTGGCGCCGCAGGTTCGAGCGCGCATCGGCATCCGGCTCGTCCGGAAAAAGCGCCGCCGCGACGTTCGCGCGCGAAATCGGCTCGCGCCGGAGCGCCAGAAAGGCGAGCAGGATGAGACACCGGGTCGGGAGCGGCTCCGGCCAAGGGATGCCGTCCGCGCTCACCCACGGCGAACCGAACAGCGTGACGACCAAACGGGACAAGCGTCCGCTCTTTCTCTGGGCGCTTGCCCTTCACTCCTACCGGCCGAAGGTTCGCATCGGAGCGCCCCGAACGCGGCCGACGATCATGCGGGTCGGCGTCTTCGGCGGGTCCTTCGACCCCATCCATAGCGGCCATCTCTTC
>JAQBPL010000223.1 GCA_028287545.1 Vulcanimicrobiota bacterium
TACGCGACGTCGCCGGTGCGGAAGAAGCCGGCGGCGGTCATCGAGTCGGCCGTCGCCTGCGGGTTCTTCCAGTAGCCTTTCATCACGTTCGGTCCGGCGATGCAGATCTCACCGCGTTCGCCGAGCGCGACGTACTTCGTCGGGTCGGTGACGTCGGCAAACTTCAGCACGACCTGCGGAACCGGGATGCCGCAAGAACCTTCTTTCCTCTGACCGTGCATCGGGCTGAACGTGCCGGCGGGCGACGTCTCCGTCATCCCCCAGCCTTCGTTGAGCGTGCAGCCGGACAAGGCTTGGAAGCGCTGCTGCACCTCGAGCGGCAGCGGCGCGCCGCCGGAGCCGGTGAACTTCAGCGACGAGAGATCGATGTCGGCGATCCCCGGATACATGAGCATCGCCGTGAACATCGTCGGCACGCCCATGAAGATCGTGATCTTCTTTGCGGCGATTTCCTTGATGACGGCTTCGAGATCGAAGCGCGGGTGCAGCACCATCTCGGCACCGAGCCGGATGCACAATAGCATGCACGACGTCAGCGCGTAGATGTGGAAGAGCGGCAGCACCAGCAAACAGCGCTCTTGACCCGGCGTGAGCACCGGCGGCTCACCCTTCGTCGTCTCGATGTACTGGCTGCCGGCGGCCGTCAAGTTGCCGTGCGTGAGCATCGCGCCCTTCGGCGGTCCGGTCGTACCGCCGGTATACTGCAGCACCGCGATCGTCTCGGCCGGGTCTTCGATGGGATGCGGCGTGTACGTACCGTCGTTGTCGAGCAGCGAGACGAACGGAACGTGCGTATCGTCGTACGTGACGAGGTCGTTCGACTTCGGCAGCGTAATCGACGCGAACTCCGGGTAGGCGGCGAGGTCGCCCATCCCGCCGATCACCAGCTTCTCCAAACCACCGTGGCCGAGGAGTGCCGCCATCTGCGGGAAGAGCTGCGGCAGGTCGAGCGTGACGAGGATCGTCGTCTCGCTGTCCTCGACCTTGTGTGCGAGCACCGCTTCCGCGTCGAGCGGCGAATAGTTGACCACCGTTCCGCCGGCTTTGAGGATGCCGAAAAACGCCACCAGATAGTGTGGCGTGTTGGGCAGATACAAGCCGACGTGCACGCCTGGGCCGACGCCGAGTTGCTGGAAGCCTTTGGCGGCGCGGTTCGCGAGATCGCGCAGCTGACGATACGTCGCGCGCGTGCCCATGAACTCGACGGCCGGCCGGTCGCCGAACTGTTCGGCCGCGTCGTCGAGCGCCGCGTAGACCGGGCCGATCTTCACCTCCGCGTCCCAACGCGCGGGCGGCGGATACGATTTCTCCCACGGATGAGCGGACATCGGGCCTCCTCTTCAGGGGTTCGCGGCGGCGTGTCGAGCCAACTCATCCGTGAGGCGGTCCCACACCTCTCGCGGCAGCGTGTGGCCCATGCCATCGTACATCGAGAGGACGGCGCCCGGGATGGCGGCCGCCGTCGCGCGGCCGTGCGCGGGCGGGATCAGCGGGTCGATCGAGCCGTGCACCACCAGGGTCGGGACGCTCAGCTTCCGGAGCGCCCCGGTTCGGTTTCCCGACGCGACAACCGCCATCAGTTGGCGCGCCACGCCGGGCGGGTTGATGCCGCGATCGTAACCCCGCTCGCCTTGCCGCCGCATCCGCTCGGGGCTGAACGGGAAGACGTCGCCGGCGAGGACGTGCCACGACTCAACGTACTGGCGGAGGTAGGCTTCCCGCTCGGGCGGAGCCTTCCGCAGCAGCACGGCGGTCGCTTTCGGAGTGGCGCGCGGGAGCTTCGGATCGCCGGTCGACGCCATGATCGAGGTCAGCGTGCGCACCCGATGCGGGAAGTTGATCGCGATCTCTTGCGCGATCGCGCCGCCCATCGAGACCCCGGCGATGTTCGCCGTCGACAGCCCGAGTGCGTCCATAAGACCGACCGTGTCGGCCGCCATGTCGCGCAGCGTGTACGGGACGCGGATCTTAATCCTCGTCAGCTGGGTGAGGACCATCTCTGCGACGCTCGGCGTGCGCGCCTGCGGGAACTTCGTCGAGAGCCCGATGTCGCGGTTGTCGAAGCGAATGACCCACACGCCTTTGGCTGCGAGCATGCGCAAGAAGTCCTCGTCCCACACGACCATCTGCGCGGCGAGTCCCATGATGAGGAGCAGCGGCGGGTTCGCCGGATCGCCGAACGTGTCGTAGCACAGTTCGATCCCGTTCGCGCGAGCCATCGCGGGCGGCGTGTGGGCAACGGAGTCGTCGATCACCGGCTGAACCTCATTGCACGAGTGCTTCTTCAAGCAGCAGCATCCACCACATCGCGTCGCCGTCGGCGCGTTCGACGGTGAAGCCGGCGCGGCGCGCCAACGCTTCGAAGGCGTGGTTGTCGCGCAGCGAGACGGCGGCGAGCCGCTCGAATCCGCTGGCTTTCAAGCGCGCGATCAGCTCGGCGAGCAGCGCCGCACCGACGCCGCGTTTGCGGGCCTCCTGCGAAACGACGATCCCGAGTTCCGCCGTCGTTTCGTCGAGAAATGCCGCGTGAGCGGCCCCGAACTGCACGCCGCCCTCTTCCGCGATGACGCCGACCATGTCGTCGCGTTCTTCGACGAACCGATGTATTTCGGCGGGATCGAAGTGATCGACATGATGGAAGAACCGGCAGTAGCGATCTTCCGGACTGGTGTGCTCGAG
>JAQBPL010000337.1 GCA_028287545.1 Vulcanimicrobiota bacterium
CGATCGGCGACGTAGCCAAGTGGTAAGGCTGAGCTCTGCAAAAGCTCCACCCCCAGTTCGATTCTGGGCGTCGCCTCCAATCGTTCTGCTCGTCGTCGCGTTCCTCGCGACGGCGATCGCAGGGCCCCTGATCGGCATCCGCCAGCTGGATGCCGCGTCTATGGCGCAGGTACGGCTGTCGAACACCCGCAGCGATCTGGACGCGCTCTTGCGGACCCAGCTCGCCGAAGAGACCGGCGTACGGGGCTACATCGCGACCCGCGACCCGAGCTTCCTCGAGGCCGACAAGCCGCCGGATGCCGACTTCGACCGCTTGGCCCTCGACCTCGAGGCGCGGCTGCGCGCCGAGCACATCGCCGGCGGCCCTGAGGCCGTCGAGGACATGCGCAACCTGCACCGGACCTGGGAACAGAAGGTCGCGCTCCCGCTGATCCGCGATCCCGGCTCACGCTCCGCCTACAGCCAGCAGGCGCAGGGGAAGTTTCTGACCGACGAGATGAGCCGGGATGCGGCGCAGCTGCGTGCAGCATTACAGCAGGCCGGCGACGCCCTGCAGGTGACGCTGCGGCGCCGTATCAACGCGACGGTCGCCATCAGCGCCGGAGTCGTCACGCTCTTCGCGATCCTCGCACTCTGGTACGCGATCGGCCACGCCGCCGCCACCGCGCGCCTGATCCGCGAGCAAACGCTGGTCGACGCGCTGCAGCGTACGCTGCGCGTCAGCGGGCAGCGGTTGCCCCGTACGCAGATCGGCTTCGCCTACGCCTCGGCAACGCGCGAAGCGTTGATCGGGGGCGACCTGCTGGACGCCTGGCGGGCCGGTCCCGGCGGCTGGTTCCTGATCGCGGATGCGAGCGGCAAGGGAATCGAGGCTGCGCGACACGCCGCCTTCGCGCAGTACGCGATCCGGGCGCTGGCCGCCAGCTCGAACGATCCCGCCGACGTCGTTGCCCGGTTCAACCGGTTGTTTTTGGACACCATCGAAGACCCCTCAGCCTTCATGGTCCTCTTTCTGGGCGCGTTCGACGCGCGCACGCAGACGCTGCGCTACGCGAGCGCCGGCCACGCCACGGCGTACGTGCGCCGCGGTTCGATCGTCGAGCAGCTTCCGCCGACCGGCGCGATCGTCGGACTGGACACGGAACAGACGTATGCCAGCGAAACGGTCGCGCTCGCACTGGGCGACGTCGTGCTGCTGGCGACCGACGGGCTCAGCGAAGCCCGCGATCGGCGCGGCGAACTGCTCGGCGAAGACCGGATCGTCGCGCTCTTTCGCGACGCGCCCGCCGATCCTCAGGCGTTGTGCGACGTGCTGGTCGCTTCGGCCGACGATTTCAGCGGCGGCGTCGACGACGACATGGCGATCCTCGCGCTGCGCGTCGTGAACGAAGACGGCGGTGACGCCTCGTTCGATGCCGTTCCGGCCCACGGAGGTCTCGAGGAGGGCGGCCGGTAGGCGCCGGCCGGACGGCGAAGAGCGGCGGGTCGTGCTTGCCCGCCGGATCGTTCCCTGCCTCGATATCAAAGACGGCCGCGTCGTCAAAGGCGTCCGCTTCGTCGACCTCACCGACGCCGGGGACCCCGTGCTGCTCGCGCGGCGCTACGAGGAAGAAGGGGCCGATGAGCTCGTCTTCCTCGACATCACCGCGACGGTCGAGGGACGGAACGCCACCCTCGCGGTCGTGCGGGCGGTCGCGCGCGAACTGACGATCCCGTTCGCCGTCGGCGGCGGCGTGCGCACCGTCGATGATTTCAACGACCTGCTGCGCGCCGGCTGCGACAAGGTCAGCGTGAACTCGGCGGCCGTGCGCGACCCGAGCCTCGTGCGTGCGGCGTCGCTGCGGTTCGGCGCGCAATGCGTCGTCGTGGCGATCGATGCGCGACGTTCGGCGGCGTCGCCGTCCGGGTTCGAAGTCGTCGTCGACGGCGGCCGCACGCCGACCGGGCGCGACGCCGTCGCCTGGGCCCACGAGCTGGAAAAACTGGGCGCGGGGGAACTGCTGGTGACCTCGATCGACCGCGACGGCACGCGTGACGGCTACGATCTCGCGTTGACGCGCGCGATCCGCGACGCGTGCGATCTTCCGGTCATCGCTTCCGGCGGGGCCGGCAAGATCGCCGATTTCGTCGACGTCTTCCGCGACGCGGATGCCGATGCGGCGCTGGCGGCGTCGCTCTTCCACTACGCCGAGCTCGCGATCGTCGACCTCAAGGACGCGCTCGCGCAAGCGGGGATCGTCGTCCGTCGCGAACCGGTCGCCGTATGAACGACGCATTGCCCGAGATCCGGTGGGACGCGGACGGCTTGGCGCCCGTCGTCGTCGCCGACGCGACGGACGGCGCCGTGCTGACGCTCGCGTACGCGAATCGCGAGGCGCTCGAGCGCACGCTCGCCAGCGGTTCGACGTGGCTCTGGAGCCGCTCGCGCGGCGAGCTGTGGAACAAGGGCGCGACCTCCGGGAACACGCAGCGCGTCGTCTCGGTCTCCGTCGACTGCGACGCCGACGCGCTGCTCTACCGCGTCGTGCCGAACGGCCCGGCGTGCCATACCGGCGCGCAATCGTGCTTCGCGACCACCGTCGCGCTCGACGGTGCCCAGACCGAGCCACCGGGTGAGGCGTTCGCGCGTTCGGTCGGAGCGCTCGCGCGCACCGTCGACGCTCGCAAGGCGCACCCGCCCGAGGGCTCGTACACCGCGAAGCTCTTCGCCGGCGGTGTCGACCGCATCGCGAAGAAGATCGGCGAAGAGGCGACCGAGGTCGTCATCGCCGCCAAGAACGACGACCGCGCCGAGCTGGTGTGGGAGACCGCCGATCTC
>JAQBPL010000340.1 GCA_028287545.1 Vulcanimicrobiota bacterium
ATTCATCCTGCAGATGCTGCAGCTCTTCGGCTTGGGCGCCGCGTGCGTGATCGCCGACGACGCCTGGCGCAACGGTCACGCATCGTTCGAACGCGGCTGGAGCGAAGCGCGCCGGCGCGGGAGCGACATTCTCATGGCCGCGCTCGGCGTCGCGATCGTGACCAGCCTGGCGCAGTTCGTCGCCGTCCTCCTCGGCATTTGGGTTGCGTTTGCGCTAGGCATCGTGATCTACGTCTTCTTGATTTGGGCGATGCCCGCCGCGGCGGTCGGCGGCATCCCCGGCGGTGCGGCGATCGGGGTGTCGGTGGAACGCGTGCGCGAGACTCCGCTGCCGGCCGTGTTGACGGCGATCATCGCGTACGCGGTGACGGCCTTTGCGGTGCCTTACGTATCGACGTACCTGACGAGCCTGCTGCTGCCGTATATCAGCGGCGCGCCAATCGTCATCCCGCTCATCGGCGCGCTGCTGAGCGCCGTGGCGTACGGGTACGTCGCGCTGATCATCACGAGGACGTACACCGGCACCGCCTTCACCCGCCGCTAGCAGCCCGCGCTCAGCGCCGCCCCTCCGCGCTGCTTGGGGCCAGCGCCATGCGCACCAAATCGGCGACGAGCGCGGGCGTGACGTTGGTGCGGGCGATCCGCTCCGCGTCGCCGATGGCGCCCAGCAGCCGGGCCAGCGCCGCCGGTTCGCGCGGTGGCAGCGCCTCCAGACGCGCGCGCTGATCGCGCGCGAGGAGCGGCACCGAGGCACCCAAGCCTATCGCCGCCCAGTCGCGCGCCAACGTCTTCACCGTCTCGAGCCCGGCCTCGAGCGTCGGACGCGCCGCCCATCCGGTCGCGTCGGCTTCGCCGCCCTGCGCCGCTGCGAAGAACCATTCGACCGCCGCGTCGCGCGTCGCCCCTTCGCCTTCATCGAGGTACGCGAGCGCCCGCGCCACGCTGCCGTTGGCGATCGTCGCGCCGCGCGCGGCGTCCTCCGCCGCCAGGCCGCGCCGCTCGAGGACTTGCGTGACCTCGGCCTCGCTGAGCAGCGGGAACGTCACCTCGATCAAGCGCGAGCGGATCGTCGGAAGGATGCGGCCGGCCGCCGACGACGTGATCAGCAGCAGCACGTTCTCGGGCGGCTCCTCGAAGAATTTCAGCAGCGCGTTGGCCGCTTCGCGGGTGAAGTCCGCATCGCCCAAGACGAAGACCCGCTTGCCGCCCGCGTACGAATGCATCGAGAGCTGCCGCACGAGGTCGCGCGCGGTCGGTTCGTCGGATTCGTGAAAGCCGCTGCCGTCGCGTTCGCCGATCTTCAGCTGACCTTCGGCGTAGTAGAAATCCGGGTGCGTGCCGGCGGCGACGTGCGTGCAGCCGCTGCAATGCCCGCACCAGCCAAGCAGCGTGCGCTTCTCCGTGACGCAGAGCAGCGAACGCGAGAGCTCGCGCGCGAACGTCTTTTTCCCGACGCCGTGCGGGCCGGTGAAGAGATAGCCGTGCGAGAGCGTCGCACCGGTCAGGTGCTCGAAGAGCGCCCGCGGTCCGGCCGCGCCGATCACCTCGAAACGTCCGTCGATCATCGGTGCGCCGCCGAGCGAGACTCGACCACGTCCAGCGCCTCCGCGGCGAGCGCCCCGGCGGACTGCGTGCCGTCGAGCACGACGAAACGATGCGCGAACCGCTCCGCCAGCGCCAGATAGCCGGCGCGCACGCGGGCATGGAAGGCTTCGCCCTCGCGTTCCAGCCGGTCGGCGCCGCCCCGCGCGCGAACGCGCTCGGCGGAGAGTTCGACCGGGATGTCCACCACGAAGGTGAGATCCGGCGCGATCCGCTGGGTCGCCGCCAAACAGATTTCCAGCAGTTGTTCGATGTCCAGGCCGCGCCCAAAGCCCTGATAGGCGACCGTCGCGTCGAAGAAGCGGTCGCACAGCACCATCGTCCCGACCTTGAGCGCCGGTGCGATCACGTCGGAGACCAATTGGGCCCGCGACGCGTTGAGAAGCATCACTTCGGCCAGCGGATCGACCTGGAAAGCCGGATCGAGGAATACCCCTCGCAAAGCGTCCCCGAACGGGGTGCCGCCAGGTTCTTTGGTGACCAGCACCGGACTCCCACGGACGGTCAGCTCTTTCGCAAGGGCTGCGATCAGCGTGGACTTTCCGGCGGCTTCGATGCCTTCAAAGGTGACGAGCACCCGGGGCTCTTCGCGACACCGACGCCCCGGCCATCGCGGAGGTATCGTGCTCAACGAGTTGGTGAAGCGCTTCGCAGGCCGTGGATCGGAACGGCGAACGACGGAGCGCGTCCGGAAGAAATATCCGATGGCGTGGCTCCGCGGCTCAGAGCTCGTCGCCGCGGCGGGGCTCGAGATCAGCGACCGCGGCCTGCTGTTCGCGACCCGCGTCGCGCCGCCGGGAACGAACGTCGACGTCGCCCTCGACATCGAGGGCCGCCGCATTCG
The DNA here is from genome assembly GCA_028287545.1 of Vulcanimicrobiota bacterium. The sequence goes on from JAQBPL010000340.1 coordinate 2,447, forward strand.
GGCCCGGCTGACGATCGTCCGCAAGGGCCCCATCGCGCGGGACGGCGTCGAATGGACCCTCGTCGCGGGGGAGTTCCAGGGGATTGCCGCCGACGACTGGGACGCGATCGTGCGCTTCTGCCGATCGGTGCCCGCCCCCGAGAACCGCGCCGCAAGCGAACTGTCCGCACTCGCCGCCACGGACGACGACGCGTACCGGCTGCTGCCGCTCAAAGTCCAGCAGCACGTCGTGGAGGTCCTCTCGCGAGCCGGCCGGCTCGCGCCGTGGGATCAGACCAAAAGCCCGCTGCTGCGGATGACGTACGTGGGTCAGGCGAAGACCGGCGTCCACCGGCTGAGCGTCCACAGCCGCCTGCCCAACGGGGGCGAGGTCCTCTTCTTCGATTCCATCCTCACCGTCGACGACGCGGGGAACGTCGTACTCGACCGCTGAACGAGCGTGGCAATGGACCGCTATCAGTCGGTCGCCTCACACTTTTCCCGTCGCAGGCTGCTCGCGATCGCCGTCTCCTTTGCGGCGGGGTTCGCGTTCGTGTACCTGGGCGGGAACTTCACCGCCGAGGCGGCGCGCGACAGCGCCATCGCCGCCGCGTTCGGCGTCTTACTGGTCCCGCTGGTGCAGACGTATGCGCTCAAACGCGCGCTCGCGCCGGTCCGCCGAGCGATCCTTACCGGAGAGGGTGAGGCAGAGCGCATCAGCAGCTCACTGCGACGGCTCGTTCCGCGTTTCGTGGCGGCGTGGGCCGCGACGTTCCTGATCATTACCGCGATCGGGTGCGTGGGAGGAAATATCCTCGCTCATCAGCCGCCCGCAGAGAATCTGACGGTCGCCTTGATCGGCGCGGTGCTGTGCTGGCTGATGTATGCGACGATGCTCGGCCTCGCGTTCGAAGAGGCGCTGGCGGGATTCGACGTGCTGGCCGCGGACGCGCTCGGCCAGACGGTCCTGGTGCCGCGCGTCACGACCGGCGGAATCGCCGGCCGGATCGCGCTCGTGATCGGGACGACGGTCGCGTTCGTCACCGCCGTGACCGCAATCGTCACGATTCGGGGCAACGGCGGGGCGCTGACATTCGCGGTCACCGGCGCGATCGTCGTCGTGTACTCGATGCTCGCGGCGCGGTTCCTCGCCGAATCGATCGCCAAGCCGCTCGCGCTGATCGCGCGCGCGCTCGACCGCGTCGCCGACGGCGATCTCGAAGCGTTGGCCGAGCTGCGGACGCTGCCGCGCGTCCCGCACGAAGCGGGCGTCGTGCTGCACGCGCTCGCCGGCGCGGAGAACTCGCTGCGCGAAACGTCCGGCGCGGCTGTGCGGCTGGCCGGCGGAGACCTCGCGACGCGGGTCGAGCCGCGCTCGCAAGGCGACTTTCTGGGCCGCGCGCTCGCGTCGCTGCTCGCGGCGGTGCGCGACGTCCTCTCCGATGCGCGTGGCGCGGCAACCGCACTCGACGACGGCTCTTCGAAGGTCGACACGAACGCCGGCCGGCTGCGCACGGTGGCGAATTCGATCTCGGACGATCTGCGCGCGACGTCGGCGAGCGTCGAAGAGTTGGAACGCTCGACGATGGAATCCGGCGCCGCGAGCGCCGACCTCGCGAACGCCGTCGGCACGGTCCGCCTCTCGGCCGATCAGCTCGAGGACACCGTGCGCGATACCGCGGCCGCGCTCGAAGAACTGGCGCGTTCCGTCGACCGCGGCGGCGACATCGCTCACGCCATCCGGGCGCTGGCCCATTCGGCGGTTTCGGTGGCCGGCGACGGCGCCGACGCGCTGAACCGGGCGACGACGTCGGGCGAACGCGCCGCCGCCGCTATGGCAACGACGCTCGAGGGGATCGAAGCGCTCCATCACGCCTCGGAGCGCATCGGCGACATCACCGAGACGATCGACGAGATCGCCGACCAGACGAACCTGCTCGCGCTCAACGCTGCGATCGAAGCGGCGCGTGCCGGCGAGCACGGGCGCGGTTTCGCCGTCGTCGCCGACGAGATCCGCGGCCTCGCGTCGCGCGCGGCGCGCGCGACCGCGGAGATCGCGACGGTGATCGCCGACGTCCAGAAGCGCACCGCAGTCGCCGTCGCTTCGACGCGCGAGGGCGATACGGCGGCGCGAACGGCGCGCGACGCCACCTCCTCGGCCGCGTCGGCGCTCGCCTCGATTCGGACCAACGTCGGCGAGGTCGCCCGTCAGCTCGACGACGTCGGCCGCGCCAACGCCGAGCAGAAATCCACGACGGACCAGCTCATCCGCGCCACGGCCGCCGTGCGCGACGAGGCAACGCGCAATCGCAGCATCGCCGAGAGTCTGGGCGCGCTGGCCGAGCAGCTCGCACGCGCCGCGGCCGAGGGCGCCGGCGCATCCACGCACACGCGCGAGCGCGTCGCCGCACTGGTTCGGGCCGGCGAGGACGTCACCGTCGAAGCCGGCGCGCTCGCCGCGCTTACCGCGAATTTGCGCGACGCCTCGACCCAGCTCACCGCGGCGATCTCGCGCTTCCACAACGGCGAGCCGCGCGACGGGCAGGCCAATCTGGCTGTCGTCGCCGGCCAGAGTGCGCTGACGACGGGCGCATCCGGCTAACTACTGGGGCTTGAGAAACCCTACGAAATAGATCCCAATGACGTTGCCGTCGGTGCCGCGTATCGGTTCATACCCCGTTACGTACGGTTTCCCCAGGATGTTCGCTTCCCCGTAGTAGGCTTCACCATTTCGAATGGCGACGATCGCCTTTCCCTTCGGATCCAGAACGGTCCCGATGGCCCGCGAACCATCATCTTTTTTTACGTTCGTCGCGACGCGGACAAATTCGTCACCGTTCTTCACAAAGAGCGTCGCCGTCGCTCCCAGCGCCGCCTGGACCTGGTCGACCAAGACGAAGTTGTTATTCATTTTGGTCTGACCGAAGAACAAGCCGGGCACGGTGTTGCCGGCAACGGGCTCTTCCCCTTTGATCTCGGGCGGCCCCAACTTCGCAGTCTCCGCCTTCAGCATCGTCATTGCCCGCTTGACGTTCTCCGTCTGCTGAGCGTGGGCAACGCTGGGTAGAAGCATTGCCATTACGGTGCAGCACACCACGAGAAATGAAAGCCTTACGAACGACGCTCGCATCTTTGTGACCATGATAACCTCCGTCGCATCCTGGCTGAAGAGCGCGCAGTGATTACCGAACAATCGCAAGCATCTCGACCCTGGGAAGCGTGCGAGACGCGCCTAGCAAAATGCGCGCGATGCTTCTCTTTTACGGCTGTGTAAACCTCGCCGGAATTTTCGCTTGTCGTGCGAGGAATGGTGCGCTTTGTTGAATACGAGACGTTCCAGCGCGCCACGTCGGTGCGTCCGCAAACGAAAAGGCCGGCACCGCTTCACGCGGTCCCGGCCTCGTCGCACGGGGTCCTTCCTTAGACGTCAGGTCCCTTGAAGATCCGCACCCGACGGTTCGGTTCGAGGCCCGTCGAGCGGGACTGCACGCGGTACCGTTCCGCCAGTTGGTGCTGCATCCGCCGGATGTACGACGTCTGCGGGGTCAGTTCGACGGCGCGGCTGTCGAGCAGTACCTGGTAGACGGCTTCTTCGGCCTCGCGCATCGCGATCTCTTCGACGTCGAGCGAGGGCAGGTTGAAGACGTCCTTGAGGGCGCTCTGAATCTGCGTGGTCGTGTTCGTCTTGATTGAGTAGATCGGGATGTTTTCGGTCGCGATCTGCTTGAGCCGATCGGATTCTTTGCGTTCGAGCGTCTTGAGGGTGAGCACGACGTCCGCGTCGTCCCACTTGCGGGCGATCGAGGCGTGAACCCGGAGGTTGTGCACGGCTCGTTCGATCTTGTTGCGGGAGACGCCGTAGGGAAAGATCATCAGCGGTTTCGCATCGTCCGGCACCGACTCGCCGGTCGCCCCGAAGAGCGCCATGTCGTCGTCGCGCGGCTGCTGGGGCAGGGCGCGCACTTTTTCGGAGGCGACCGCTTCGGGATTGGCCTGCTGGAGGATGTCGATCGCGCCGCCCGCCGTGCGCTGGCGCACTTCGGGCTGCGGGGTATATCCGCGCAGCAACGCGTCGACCACGCCGCCCACCTCGAGGTGGATGGCGAGGCGATCGCGGTCGTGGATTTCGACTACGACGTCGAACGTCGGCGGCTGCTTCCGCTCGAGTACCGTCTTGCGCGTTCCGCGGCGGCGGGCTTCCTCGTCCGAGAGCGTCACCGCGCTGATTCCGCCCAAGAGGTCGGAGAGCGTCGGGTTCATCAGAAGATTCTCGAGCGTCTGTCCGTGCGCGGTGCCGATCAGCTGCACACCGCGTTCGGCGATCGTACGGGCCGCGAACGCTTCCGCTTCCGTTCCGATCTCGTCGATGACGATTACCTGCGGCATGTGATTCTCGACCGCTTCGATCATCACGTTGTGCTGCAGGTGCGGGTCGGGAACCGGCATGCGGCGCGAGTGGCCGATGCCGTGATGCGGAACGTCGCCGTCGCCGGCGATCTCGT
>JAQBPL010000361.1 GCA_028287545.1 Vulcanimicrobiota bacterium
GCGAGGTGTTCACCCAGTATCAGCCCGACGCGATCGTCTCGGTCCACCCGCTGCTGAACCACGCGGCGCTCCGCGCCCGGGCCGATGCCGGGATGCAGCACGTCCCGATCGTCACCGTGATCACCGACCTCGGCCGCGTCCACGAGGGCTGGCTCCTCCCCGAGGCCGACCTCACCGTCGTCCCCGCGCGCGAAGTCTACCAGCGCGCGATCGAACGGGGCGTCCCGCCCGATCGGCTGCGCCTGCTCGGCCATCCGATCCACCCGCGCTTCGAGGACGTCTCCGCGACCAAGGCGGAGATTCGCAAGAAGCTCGGCCTCCCGGCCGACCAGACGATCTGCCTGCTCATGGCCGGCGGCGAAGGCGGCGGCAAGCTCCTCCCGACCACGATGGGCCTGGCCAAAGCCGGACTCGACTACCACCTGGTCGTCGTGACCGGACGCAACGCCGCCCTCAAGGCGAAGCTCGAAGAGATAGCGCCGTCGCTCCCGACGCCGATGACGGTGCTCGGCTTCCGCAACGACGTCCCCGAGCTGATGCGCGCCGCCGACCTGCTCGTCACCAAGGCCGGCCCCGGCACGATCGCCGAGGCCTCGGTCGCCGAAGTGCCGGTCGTCGTGTACGACTACGTCCCGGGTCAAGAACGCGGCAACCTCGATTACGTGCGGACCAACGGGATCGGCGTCGTCGCGCTCTCGACGAGCGAAGTCGTCAAGTCCGTCGCCCGCATCGTCCACAACCAGGAGCGCCTGGCGAAGATGCGCGCCCAGCAGAACCTCCTCGCGCCGCGCGGCTCCTCCCGCCGCATCGCCGAGCTGATCGCCGGCATCGCGATCACCGGCCGGCGCGTCATCCCCGCCGCGGTCTAGCGAGACGAACATGGCCCCGCCCGTTCTCACGATCGACGTACCGGCCGCGGTCGTCGACGAAGTGGTCGCGACCCGCCGCGATCTGCACGCACATCCCGAGCTCGGCTTCGAAGAGCACCGCACCTCGAAGCTCGTCGCGGAACGGCTGCTGGCGCTCGGCTACGACGTCCATACCGCTATCGGCAAGACCGGCGTGGTCGGCGTTCTGCGCGGCGCGCAGCCGGGCAAGACGATCATGCTGCGCGCCGACATGGACGCGCTCCCACTCGACGAAGAAAACGACGTCCCGTACCGCTCGCAGACGCCGGTGCAGATGCACGCCTGCGGCCACGACGGACACGTCGCGATGCTGCTCGGCGCGGCACGCGTCGTCGCGGAGCGCCGCGCCGACGTTGCCGGCACGGTGTGCTTTCTGTTCCAGCCTGCCGAGGAAGGCAAAGGCGGCGCCAAAGCGATGGTCGAGGACCGCGTGCTGGAGCGCTTCGGCATCGAGCGCGCGTACGGGCTGCACCTCTCGTCGTCGCATCCGGTCGGCCACGTCGGATTTCGCGAAGGTCTCTTCTACGCGTCGAGCGATTCGATCGAGATCACCGTCGAAGGAAAAGGCGGACACGGTGCGGCACCGCACCTCTCGGTCGATCCGGTCTACGTCGCCGCGCAGTTCGTCGTCGCCGTGCAGCAAATCGTCTCGCGCAACATCGATCCGATCGAGCCGGCCGTCGTGACGATCGGCGCGTTCAACGGCGGGACGACGCACAACGTGATCCCCAGCCGCGTCCGTCTGCTCGGCACTGTTCGGGCGTTCGACAAAGAGGTTCGCGCGAAGATGTCCGAGCGCATCGAACGCGTGCTGCGCGGCATCTGCGAGAGCTCGGGCGCGACGTACGAGTTCACGTATCTGTGGCGCTACCCGGTGACCTCGAACGACGTCGAGCAGACGCGCTACGTGCGCGCCGTCGCGAACCGCGTGATCGGCGAGGACCGCGTCGACGAGGTTCCCCGGCTGATGGGCGCCGAGGACTTCTCGTTCTTCGCCGAGCGCGTTCCGGCGTGCTTCTTCACCATCGGCAGCAACGGCGGACCGAACAGCGCGTTCCCGCACCACCACGGGCGCTTCGACATCGACGAATCCGCGCTCGAAACCGGCGTGCGCATGATGACGGCGCTCGCACTCGACGCTCCAACGCACGCCCCGTGACCGCGCTCGTCCGCGCCGCGACGCCGGACGACCTGGACGCGCTCGAGCCGATCCTGCCGGCGTTTCTCGCGCCGCCGTACAAACGCGGCCGGTTCTTGCGAGCGCTCGCGAACGGTGAGGTCTCCCTCGCCGAAGACGGCGGCGCCGTCGTCGGCTTCATGTGGCTGAGCGAGTTCTTCGGCCATCGGTTCGTGAACGTGCTCGCCGTCGCGTCGCAGCGGCGCCGCACCGGCTACGCGGGCGTGCTCCTCGCGGCGGCCGAGGCGAACCTCCCCACCGATCGCATCTTCACCTCGACCAACCGCTCCAACGCGCCGATGCACGCCGTCCTCGCGCGCTACGGCTGGTCCACCTGCGGAGAAGTCGACCAGCTCGACCCCGGCGACCCCGAAGTCTTCTACGTCAAACGCGCCCCGCCGTCACGCTGAGGTAGGTTCGTGTCACTCTGAGAACGGGCGGGCGATCAGAGCGCCTGACGGCGCTCGAGCAGTTCGGCGGGCTGGCGCGGATAGCGTGCGCTGAGGATGTCGCGCAGGGTGGTCTCGCAGCCGCAGGTGCGGTTCGGTGCACCGCGGCCCAAGAGGAGGGCCCGGCAGCCTTCGAGGTGGTGGAGGGACGCCCGGTGGCCGCAGTCTTCACAAATCGGCGGCAAGAGGGCCGGCATATCGCGCTCGTTCACGCGACCACCGTACCGAGCCGGAATTACCGCGGGGTTACGCCGACTTACGAAACGCTTACGCCGCGACGGGGAGCTTGGCGATCAGGCCGCCCCGCATGGATGCCGTGGCCGCTCCCACTGCACCGGCATCGTTTCCGAGAGCCGCCCGAACGATGCGGGTCGTGCCGCGAGGGACCATCGTCGTGCGAGCTTCGACCAGCGGCCGCACCCGGTCGAGCAAGAAGTCGCCGGCGCTCGAAACGCCGCCGCCGAGCGCGATGACCTCGGGGTTCACGAACGCGATCACGTTCGCCAGCCCCAGCGCCAGATCGTCGCAGAAGGCCGCGAATGCGGCGAGCCCGTGCTGGTCCCCCGCCTGCGCTGCTTTGCGGATCGCCTTGGAACCCAGCTTCTCACGAGCGACGTCGAGCAACGTCGAGCGCGGGAACGACGGAGCCAGCCGGAAAGCGTGCCGCATCAGGCCCGTTCCCGACGCCTGCGCCTCGAAGCAGCCGATCTTCCCGCAGCCGCACACGAAGCCCGTATCCGGCCGGATCTGATGGTGGCCGAACTCGCCGGCTCCCATCTGATGACCCAGGGCCAAGGTGCCGTTGCTGACGAACCCGCCGCCGATCCCGGTGCCGAGCGTGAGCAGCGCGAAATCTTTCGTGCCCTGGCCGACGCCGTGGACGTACTCGCCGAGCGTCGCGCAGCGCGCGTCGTTTCCGACGAACACGTCGAGCTTCGGAAACGCGGCCTTGACCCGGTCGCCGAGCGGGACGTTCTCCCAGCCGAAGTTCGGCGAGTAGCGAATCACGCCGGTCGCCGGGTCGATGTTGCCGGGCGAGCCGATCCCGATGGATCCGATGTCGTGCTTCGAACTCTCGATCGCGATCCGCACCACGGCGACGAGCGCTTCAACGACCGCGGCCGGCGAGCGATCGATGACATCGCGCTCCTCGCTGCCGGAAATCGCACCGGCTTCGTCGACGACGGCCGCCATCACGTGCGACCCGCCGAGGTCGACCCCGATCGCTGCGCGCGCCACTAGATTCGCGTTCCGCTGCTTTGCATGCGTGCCGCTTCGCGCCGGGCGAGGCGGTCTCCGCCGCGGCTGCGGCATGTGGCGCGCCCCCCAGCAGAGCGGACGCGGCAAGCGCATCAGAAAACGGTCGGCAGGGCGCCGGGTTCGTCCGGCGCCGGCCACGAAGGAGCGGCAGTATGCAGGAGACCATCGATCTCATCGCCCGCCGCGAACTCGGCAACCTTCGCCGCTACACGCGCGAAACGGGAGCGCCGACGCGCCTCGCGGACCTGGACCTCGAACCGATGACCCGGGTGGAACAGATCGAG
>JAQBPL010000376.1 GCA_028287545.1 Vulcanimicrobiota bacterium
GGGAGAACACCGCGGGTCGACGCCGCCTCGCAGGCGGCCGCGTACGAGTGAGGAGCTCTTGGCACAGCGGATCGTCAAGCCGAAAACCAACCTCGGTCCAGGCTTCTGGCCCATAACGGCGCTGATCATCGTCGTCTCGTTGATCATGAGTTATTTCACGTGGAATTCCGCGTGGCCGATCGGACTGATCCCGGCCGGCGATCCGGCCCCCGCGACCGACTTTCTCTTCAAGTTCCTCGGCGTCGCGGCCGCGTGGATCTTCAACATCGTCACGATCTATACGATCTATTTCGGGATCGTATTCCGCCAGCCGAAGAACGCGCCGGCGAGCACGATCGGCGTACAGATTCACGACCATCCGGTACTCGAGTTCTGGTGGACGGTCATCCCGACCATCCTCATCATCGTGCTCGGGATCATCTCGGTGAAGATCTGGGCCGATATCCAGAACACGCAAGGCGACGTCCTCACTGTCGAGGCGATCGGCTATCAGTTCGGCTTCCAGTTCCGCTATCCGAAGCTGGCGCAGCCCGTCAGCGGCGAGATGCACTTGCCGGTCAACACCCCGACCACGATCCACGTCACCTCGCGTGACGTGATCCATGGGTTCTGGATCCCCGCGATGCGCATCAAAGCCGACATGGTGCCGGGCTTGGTCAACACGCTGCGCGTCACGCCGACCGTGCCCGGAACGTACCCCATCATCTGCACCGAGTTCTGCGGTCTGGGACACGGCGCTATGACGACCAAGCTGGTCGTCGACAGCCAACAAGACTTCTCCAAATGGTTCGCCCAGCAAGGCGCCACCACGGGCGGCGGCGGCGGCGGCGCGATCCCGCTCGCGGCGGGGAAAGCCGACGTCGGCAAAGCGCTCTTCGGCCAGAAATGCAGCGCCTGCCACTCGACCGGCCCGTTCGATCAGAAGCTCGTCGGGCCGGGATTGGGGACCATTTTCAACGACCCCGCCCATCCGAAACTCGTGAACGGGGCCGATCCTACCCCGCAAAACGTGGCGAAGATCATCCACGACGGTTACTCAGGCCCCATCGGCGTCATGCCGAGCGCACAGATGAACGGCCTCACGAACGCCGACATCGGCAATTTGGTCGCCTACCTCGCCAGCCTCTCGAAGAAATAACGGAGACGATCCGACCTATGGCAACGATCGCACCGGGAGTGAAGACCGGCCCGTATCACGCGGTACTCGATCACATCCACCCCGAGCCGACCAGCTTCATCCGCAAGTACATCTTCTCGATCGACCACAAGGTCATCGGGATTCAATACATGATCACGGGCGGGCTGTTCTTCCTCATCGCCGGCATGCTGGCCGAGGTGATCCGCTACACGCTGCTGCAGCCGCAAGGGCAGATGGGCATCAGCGCCGCCACCTACAACGGCGTGTACTCGATGCACGGCTCGGCGATGGTGTGGATGGTGATCATTCCGCTGGTGACCGGGGCCTTCGGCAACTTCGTGATGCCGCTGCAGATCGGGGCGCGTGACGTCGCCTTCCCCTGGCTGAACCTGCTGGCGTTCTGGATGTTCCCGGTCGCCGGCGTGATCTTGTTCAGCTCGTTCCTGATCGGCGCGCCTGACGCCGGCTGGACGGAGTACCCGCCGATCTCCGTCCAGGGACCGCCGGGCACGACGCTGTGGTGCATCGCGATCTTCCTGATCGGCGTCAGCTCGACGCTGACGGGCATCAACTTCATCGTCACGATCTACAAGATGCGCGCGCCGGGCATGACGCTCACTCGCATGCCGCTCTTCGTGTGGGCGCAGTTCGCGACCGCCGGCCTGTCGTTCATCGCGACCACGGCGCTGGCCGCCGCTCTGCTCGCGCTCTTCTGCGAGCGCGTCTTCCACGTCCCGTTCTACGACCCGTCGCGCGGCGGCTCGCCGGTGCTGTGGCAGCACATGTTCTGGTTCTACTCGCACCCGGCCGTCTACATCATGATCCTGCCGGCGTTCGGGATCGTCTCGGAAGTTCTGCCGACGTTCTCGCGCAAGCCGATCTTCGGCTACAAGATGATCGCCTTCTCGACGGTCGCGATCGCGTTGCTGGGCTTCTCGGTCTGGGCGCACCACATGTTCACCTCGGGGATGGTGCCTTGGCTCCAGCTCCCGTTCATGATCATCACGATGCTCATCGCGATCCCGACCGGGGTCAAGATCTTCTCGTGGGTAGCGACGCTATGGGGCGGCTCGATCCGCTGGACGACCCCGATGCTGTTCGCAACCGGCTTCCTGATCACGTTCACGTGCGGTGGACTGACCGGCTTCTTCCTCGCCGCGGTTCCCGCCGACTACCACGAACACGGCACGTACTTCGTCGTCGCGCACTTCCACTACGTGCTCTACGGCGGCTCGGTGATGGGATTGTTCGCCGGCATCTACTACTGGTGGCCGAAGATGACCGGGCGCATGTACAACGAGGCGCTCGGGCAGTGGCACTTCTGGATCACGTTCGTCGCGTTCAACTGCACCTTCATGCCGATGCATTGGCTCGGGCTGATGGGGATGCCGCGGCGCGTGCCGATCTACGATCCCGCGGCGTGGTTCGTGTTCTGGAACCAGTTCGCCTCAATCTCGTCGTTCGTGCTGGCCGGCTCGATGCTGATCTTCGCCTACAACCTGTGGTCGAGCTTCCGCAGCGGAAAGATCGCCGGGCCGAATCCGTGGGGTGCGCGGACGCTCGAATGGATGATCAGCTCGCCTCCGCCGTACTACAATTTCAAGAAGATCCCGGCCGTGCTGGCGACGCCGTACGATTTCGGAAACCCGCTGCCGTACCTCGGGCTCGAGGCTGCGGAGGGCGCGACCGAGGCGACGCCGACGCACAGCTCGCATCCGGTCCCCACGTACTAGGAGCGCTGACGACATCATGGCGGTCTCTGTCGCAAAGCAGGGCTATCAGCTCGGCCACGGCCACGACGAGCACGATCACGAACAGGTGATCTACGAGGAGACGCGCGACATGCGTCTCCTCGGCTTCGTCCTGTTCCTGTGCTCCGACGTCGTGCTCTTCTCGTCGTTCATCTTCGCGTACATCTACCTGCGCACGACGGTCGCCCCGACGTGGCCGCCGATGGTCGACGGGCATCAGCTGCCGCGGCTCGACACCGCGTTCGCCGCCGTGAACTCGGTCGTGCTGTTCGGTTCAGGCGTCACGATGCACTACGCGCTGGAGAACTGGAAGCACGGTACCCGCGCCAAGTTCAACCTCTTCATGGGTCTGACGATCCTGCTCGGCGCGATGTTCCTGGGCGGTCAAGCCTACGAATACGCGCACGCGCAGATCGGTGGCTGGTCCGGCAACACCTTCGGCGCGTCGTTCTTCACGCTGACCGGAATGCACGGGTTCCACGTCTTCGTCGGCGTGGTCTTCCTCGCCGTGCTGTGGTGGCAGTCCTCACGCGGCGTCTACGACCACGAGCGCTACTTCGGCCTCACCGCCGGAACGCTCTACTGGCACTTCGTCGACGTCATCTGGGTCGCACTTTTCTTCCTCTTCTATCTCTGGTAAGCGAGGACAATACAACGATGGAAGGGCTTGCTGGCGTCGAAAAGATCATCGCGCTGATTGGCGCGATTGTGGTCTTCATCTTTGCGCTCATTGGGTTGCGCGGGGAGTGGAAAAAGACCGGGCTGGACGATCAGGTGACCAAGCTGCTGCTGGGGCTGATGGCTTTCGGATGCGTGCTGGTCGTGTTGGCGGCGTTCGGCGTTCTGCCGCGTGGAGGAGGCGCGTAATGTACGATTTGGAAGACGACCGCGGCGTACCGATCTCGAGCGGGATTCCGCCCGTGGTGGTGTACGCCGGAATCGCCGGCGTCGTGCTGATCTTCATCGTCGCAGGGATGGTCCTGGCGACGTCAGGTTCCGGTCACGTGTGGCCGGCGTCGGCAACGCTCAACGTCAAGCTCTCCTGAAGGCTCAGGTGAGCGGCCGGCGCGCTAGGCGATATCGGCTTTGCGGCTGCTGATCCCGACGCCGAGCGCGGGCAGCCGCTTCGGCAGCACGCCGGTAGCGCGGCCGTCGATCGTGTGCACGCCGCCGTATTCGGTGAACTCGCAGAGCGCGGCTTTGGCGAGGTCCGGCAGTTCGACGTGACCGAGCGTGGGCCACTCGCACGCGACGGCGCGATCCTCGGTCAGCACGGCGATGTAGCCGTTCGTGTCGGCGCTCGACGCGGCGTCGCGGCGGCGGTAGCGAATGTAACCATCGACGATATAAATCGGTCGCGTCGTGTGATAGAGCGCACGCACCGGCGCCAGCATGACACCGAGCGCCCACGCCGCGCAGCCGAGGACGCCCAACCCGAACACCGGGGCGATGATAACGATGTCCGGATTGACCCAGCGCGGTGAAAGGCGCGGCGCAGCGAAGATGCCGAACGTGATGACGCTGAACACGATTCCGCACAGCAGCGGTTCGATCGCTATGCTCAGCCGTCCGAAGAATCCCATCAGCACGACGCGGCGCTCCGCGCGCGTCCAGGGGCGGCGAATGAGCGACTTCGCGCGCTCCTCGTTGCTGAGCCGGCCGGGTCTTGTGCCGGTGATGATTTTGCTGGTCTCGGTCATCCTGATGTTCCCGGTGTCAGCCTGCGCTGCGCAACGCTTGCACGGTGTCGTCCTCGCGGTGACGCCGAAGACCGGGGAGGTCGTGGTCCGCCACGATGCCTTCGGCTCGATGCCGGCGATGACGATGCCGTTCCGTATCGTTCCCCGGGAACGGGCCGCGCAACTGCAAGCCGGGGCGACGATCGATGCGGACGTGGACACCAGCACCGAGCCCTGGACGCTCTCGCATGTCACCAGCACGAGCGGACAGACGCTCACCGAGAACGGGTCGCCGTTTCGGCGCGTCAAGCCGGTCCGCGTCGGCGACGTCGTCCCCGATACCGCGTTCCTCGACCAGCGCGGCAGGCCGTTCCGCTTTTCCCAGCTGCGCGGGCAGAGCGTCGTGCTCGCGTTCATCTATACGCGCTGTCAGGATGCGCGCATGTGTCCGCTGATCAGCGCGAAGTTCCGGCAGATCCAGGAACTCGCAGGGAAGCGGCCCCTGCACCTCGTCGAGGTAACGCTCGATCCGGCGTACGACCGCCCGGACGTCCTCGCGCGATACGGCACGACGTTCGGCGCCGATGCGAAGCGCTGGAGCATCGTCGTCGGAGACGCCGAGCCGACGCTCGACTTCGCGGCGCAATTCGGCGTCACCGCGTTCCCCGACCCGAGCATCGGGATCATCCACGCCGAGGATACGGTACTGATCGACCGCGACGGCCGAGTGCGCACGATGATCACCGACACCGCCTGGCTGCCGCCCGAAATCGTGGCGCAGCTCGACGCGCAGAACGGCATCGCCTCGAACCCCATCCAACGCCTGAACCTGTGGCTCTCCTCGCAAGCCACCGCGCTCTGCGGCAACAGCGTCGCGGGCTTCAGCGGCCTCACCGACCTCGCCGTCGTGCTGGTAATCTTCGCCTCACTCGCCTACGTCGTCTACCGCGTCGTCCGAAAGATCTTCGC
>JAQBPL010000400.1 GCA_028287545.1 Vulcanimicrobiota bacterium
GGCGCCGACTCCGCCCGCACGTCGACCGTGACGTCGCGCCCGACGGTCACCAAGTCGATCGCCACCGTGCCGAAGTGCGCCGTGTCGAGCACGAACGCGATGCGGAAGTTCTCGCCGTCGAGTTTCGCGCCGCGCTGCGGAGCGTCGCGCGAAACGCTGATTCGCGCGCTGGCCGGTCCGTTCTGCGTGGCGAGCGGGATCGTGAACGCGATGCCGTTCGGATTCGCGGCGAACGTTTGCGCGGCCGACACCTGCACCGCGGTCAACGCGCTGATCGCTCCGGCCAGCGCCGGGGCCAGCCCCTCCGGCGTCGCGGGATCGCTCGCCAGCACCAGCATCGTCTGCTTCAGATCGGCGCTCAGTGCCGCGCTGCGTTCGGCGACGACCGCCGCGGGAATCGGCGGACGCGGTTCGTGCACCGGCGTCCGCGCGGAATCCACGCTCGTCGCCGGAGCCGCCGGCTGACGAATCCCGTGCGCGGTCGACGGGCTTGCCGGCGGACGTTCGGCCGTCGCGCCGGGATGCGCTTGCGGCGTCGCGGGCGCGGCGTTCGAGGTCGCGTTCGGCGCGCCGCCGGGCAGCGCGGGCGTCTCCGATGCGCGCGCGGCGGCGAGCAGCGTGGCGAGTTTCGGCTCGGCGCCGTCGACGACGTGCTCGACGTACGCCGCGATCTGGGCCGCCAGTGCCGGCGAGCGCGGATCGATGCGTCCGACGAACGCGATCAGCGTGCGCAGCGTGGCGACGTGCGGTTCGACCGCGGCGCGCGGCAGCGCGCGTTCGAGCGTCGCCAAGGCGTTCGGCAGATGGTCGGGCCGCGCGAGCGCCAGCGTTGCCGACGCGACGTTACTCGGCGTCACCAGCAGCCGCAGCGCGCGCAGCAGCGCGACGGGCTCCGCGTACGCGGCCAAGCCGGTCTTGCCGGTGTAGGTGTTCGCCGACGCCGCAGTGGAGGCCATCGGCGGCGACGCGGGGAGGCGCCGTCCGACAGATTCGGCCAGCGCGGCGTTCTGGTTTTGGTTCTGGACGGTCTTCGGCGCGATCTGCGGCGGCGCCACAAACCGTTGGGCCGGAATCGGCGCCGGCACCGGGGCGGTGAAATGCGCGGGCAGCTCCGGCGCGGCGGGCGTTGCCGGCGTTGCCGATCCGGGCGCCGTCGTCGCTCGCGCGGCGACGAGACGCGCCTCGATCGACGTGGGCTCTCCGGCCGTGACGACCGTGCGCAGCGGCACGTCGGCGCGCGGCACGTCGCCGCGCGGCGAAGCCGGTTCAGACGACGGCGTCGCAACGGACGCGCGGGAAACGACCACGCCGAGCGATCCGCCCAGCCCCGGCGGCGTGGGCGGCGCGGTCGTCACGGCGGAAGGCGCGGTCGGGGGCGCGGTCGCGGGCGAAGACGGGAGCGGCGCGGCCGGCTGCGGCGGCGACGAAGATGCGGCCGGCGGGAGCGAGGCGGGCGCGAAGAGGCCGGGATCGGGCGCGAGCGGCACGCTCGCGGGACCTGTCTCGACGGCGGCCGGAGCGCCCGTGGCGACGATCTGCAGCAGGATGCGTTCGCCGTCGAACCCGGTGACGCGCACCTGCAGCGCGTCACCCGGACGGACGGTCGGCGGCAGCGACGCCGCGACGCGCCGACCGGCGATCTCGAGCAAGTCGGTCAGGCCGTTCGACGGCAGGACGCGCGCCGTTACGACCGCATCCACGACCAGCAGCGCGCGCAACGCTTGCGCGTCGGCGGCGAGCGACGCGAGCTCGGCGTCGATGAGCGCTGCAAGATCCGCGCCTCCCGCGGCGAGCGGATCGATGCTCATTGGCGCTCGCTCATCGCACGAGTGCTATGCCGTGAAGTCGATGAGATGCCGCGGCTCGTCGAGGCCGGTCGCCTCGTCGACGACCTCTTCGAAGGCGCTACGGCGCTTGCCGTCGCGCTCGTGCGCTTCTCCGCGGGCTTCGCGATCGGCGTTGGCATCGACGCGGTTCCCCAGCGACTCGGCCGTCTCGTCGACCGTCTCTTGGCGCTCGGCGAGCTGCGCGGCGAACGCGGCTTGGGCCGCCGCCTGCGCTTCGCGCGGCGCTTCCTGCGCGCGTTGATTCAGCGGGGCGGTTTGCACCGCTTGCCAGATTGCCCCCTGAATGTCGGTCGGACGGATCGCCACGGGGGTGGCCTCCTTGCTCTCGGGTCCCGGACCCTTCGCTAGCCGGTCGCCCCGACGTCGCCCGTCGGGGTGGTGGCTGCGTTTCTGCGGGTGTATTTCTGCTTCACGGTCGGGTCGCCCTCACGATAGCCAAGATCGTTCCGCAGGGAGCGAAGCTTCGTGCGCAGATGGATGACCGCCTGGGCGTGGATCTGCGAGACCCGCGACTCCGAGACGTTCAGCGCGCCCTTGATTTCCTTGAGCGTGAGGCCCTCGAAGTAGTAGAGCGAGATCACGGTCCGCTCTTGGGGCGGGAGCTCGTCGACGGCTCGGACCAGCGCGAGCTTGATCTCGCGGGCCTCGACGGCGCTGGTGACTTCGGTACCGTCGTCGCGCAGCGTGTCGAGCAGCGGGATCTCGTAACCGCGCTCGTTGGGGAGAAACTCTTCGAGCGAGAGGACCGCGGTGCCGCGAATCTTCTGCATGAGGACGTCGAGCTCTTTACGGGTGAGCCCCATCTTCGCGGCGACTTCGTCCTCGGTCGCGGCACGGCCGTATTCGATTTCGAGCTCTTGATACGTCCGCTCGAGTTCGCGGGCACGCTGCCGAACCGCCCGGGGAACCCAGTCCAGCGCGCGCAGCGCGTCGAGGATCGCACCGTTGATGCGCGTGATGGCGTACGTCTCGAATTTTACGCCGCGGTCGTCGTCATATTTCTCGATCGCGTCGATCAGACCGAGGATACCGTCGTTGATGAGATCGTTGATCTCGACGTTCGGGGGCAGGTTGATCGAGATGCGCCCCGCGACGTACTTCACGAGGTGCAGATACTTGTGGACGATCTCTTCCCGGCTGAGTTCGAGTCCGCCGATGACGTAACGTGCAGATTCGCGGAGTGCTTTCACGGCATGCTCCAAAGACGGGACGTCACCCAGCGCCGTCCCCAATTACTCCCCGGTTCACGGCCCACGGCTAAAGCTCCCCTCGGGTCCCGCCGAAAACGGTTCGTTTCCGGTATCACCTTGGTTAAATCCCAGCATAGACCGCCCCCGTCAGCTCGCAGAGTGTGCGCGCGACGGCGTCGAGCGACACGACGCGGTCGACCAGTCCGGCGACGGCCGCGGCGCGCGGCATCCCGTAGACCACGGCGCTGGCCTCGTCTTG
>JAQBPL010000032.1 GCA_028287545.1 Vulcanimicrobiota bacterium
TCTCCGGATTCGACTTCCCGATCGCGCTCGCGGCGTAGAAGCCGATGCCGAGCGGCGGCGAGAACAGTCCGACGCCCATCGCGAGCACCGCGACGATCGCGTAGTGCACCTCGTTGATCCCGGCGGCCTTCGCGACCGGGAAGAGGAGCGGCCCGAACAGGACCATCGCCGGGATGCCTTCGAGCACGGAGCCCAGGACGATGAACATCACGATGGAGAGCAGCATGATCCCGACCTTGCCGCCCGGCGCGTGACCGAGGATGTCGGCGAGCTGCTGCGCGAAGCCGGATTGCGTGAGGGCCCAGCCCATCGCGGTCGCGGTCGCGATGATCAGCAGGATCGCGCCCGCCAGCGAGACCGTGTCGACCAAGGTGGGCATCAGCGTGCGCCACTTGAACTCGCGGTAGACGAGCACGCCGATCAGGAGCGTGTAGATGATGCCGACGACGCTGACCTCGGTTGCCGTCGCGATGCCTTCGACGACGAAGTAGCGGATCAGCAGCGGCAGGGCGAGGCCCGGGACCGCGTATAGGAAGGTGCGGCCGACGACCGCCCAGCCGGCGAAGGTCGCCAGCGTCGCGTTCGCCTTCTTCGCATAATACAGCGCGACGAGGATCAGCAGGATCGAGCACACGACCGCGGGCAGCAGCCCGGCCGTGAACATGTCGCGGATCGAAACGCCGGTGACCGAGCCGATGATGATCAGCACGAGACTTGGCGGGATCGTTTCCGCCATCGCGCCCGACGTCGCGAGCAGCGCGATCATCGAGGGACGCTTCTCTCCGCGCCGGACCATGTCCGGGAACAGCACCGGCGCGACGGCCGCCATGTCGGCGATCTTCGAGCCCGAGATTCCGGAGACGAGATACATCGCCGCGACGAGCACGATCGAGAGGCCGCCGCGGAAGTGGCCGACCAGACTCGCCAGCGCCTCAACGAGCCTGCGCGCGATCCCGGCCGTCTCCATCAGCAAGCCGAGGAAGATGAACAGCGGAACCGCGAGCAGCACGAGGTTCGAGATCCCCTCGTCCATGCGCCCGACAACGGTGTTGAGCGGAACGCTGGTCGTGATCGCGAGATAGCTCAGC
This sequence comes from Vulcanimicrobiota bacterium, assembly GCA_028287545.1. Next base: position 1,089 of record JAQBPL010000032.1, read on the forward strand.
GTCCCGACGCCGAATGCGAACGCGATCGGAATGCCGATCGTGACGCACGCACCGACCAGCACGACGAAGAACAGCACGAGATTGAAGTTGCCCAGGCCCGCGAACGCGCCGCGTCCGAACCAGACGCCGGCGCTGATGATGACCGCGGCGGCGACGACCGTGGCCGTCACCTTCGGATCGCCTTCGCTCAACCGGAGCAGCGCGAGGACGAGGATCAGCGCCAAGCTGACGATGATCGCGGCGACTTCCCAGGAGCGCGGAATGCTCATCGCGGGCGTGAGATCGATGACCTCTTGGTTGAAGAACTTGACGCTCGCCGGCATCAGCTCGATCACGAAGATCGCGGTGACGACCGACGAGATCGTCTCGAGAATGGAGGCGATGCGCGGCGACGCGCGCCGTACCACGACGGAGAGCCGGATGTGCTCGCCGCGCCGATAGGCGACGACCGAACCGAGCATCGCCAGCCACAGGAAGAGAAACGTCGCCAGCTCGTCCGTCCAGACGAGCGGCTGCTTGAGCACGTAACGCGTGAAAACGCCGCTCGCCAGGATGAGCACCTCGACGAGCACCAGGATAGCCGCGAGCGGCTCGATGATGCGGCCGATGAGACCGTCGACCGCGGCCGCCCAGGATCGCCGGTACGCGCGCAGCGACCCGTGGGTTTGTTCGTCGAGGATGGCGTCGGCTATTGCCATGCGTGCAGCGATCCTATGCGAGCTTGCCGGTGTATTTTTCGAGCGCGTCCCAAGCCTTCGGCCCGAATTCCGCTTTCCAGCGCTCGTAGTACTTCGCTTCGGTCAGCTTCTTCTTGAAGCTGGCCTTGTCCACGTCGTTGAAGACCATGCCGCGCCGGACCAGCTTGTCGCGCACCGAGCGGTTGAGGTTCACGTTGTCGTTGCGGGCCTGGAGCGTCGCGACGCTCATCTCGCGCGCGACGATTCCCTGGACGTCCTTGGGGAACTTGTTCCAGACGTCCTGATTGAAGAGCGTCCAGTAGCCCGACCAGATGTGATCGGACATCGAGACGTATTTCTGGACCTCGTAGAACTTCTGCTGATCGATGAGCAGCAGCGGGTTCTCCTGCGCGTCGATCACGTGCGTCTGGAGCGACGTGTAGAGCTCGCTGAGCGAGATCGGTGACGGCGCGGCCCCGAGCGACTGGAAGGTGTCGACTCGGATCTTGCCCGGCGAAACGCGGATCTTCAGGCCCGAGAGATCGGCGGCATTGCGGATCGGCTTGGTCGACGTCGTGATGTCGCGGAAGCCGTTTTCCCAAATCTTGTCCAAGACGACGAGCCCCTTCGAGGCGAACTCATCGCGGACCACTTTGCCGAGATCTCCGTCCATCGCGCGGAAAACCGTCTCGCGGTTGGGGAAGGCGTAAGCCAGGTTCTCGATGGACGCCAGCGGCACGATGGCGTTGAGGAACGCGCCCGGCATCGCGACCGATTCTAGCGCGCCGCTGCGCAGCTGCGAGATCATCGAGGGATCGCTGCCGAGCTGGCTGGTCGGGAACGACTTGATGTGCACGCGACCGTTCGTCGCCTTCGCGATGCGGCCGAACGCCTCGATGGAGCGGACGTTGATCGGATGCTCGGGAGGAAGATCGTGCCCGTACTTGAGTTCGAAGTCAGCCGCTCGCGCCGGCGTGATGATACCGACCGACGCGAACGTCGCGCCGAGCGCGGCTACGAAACCTTGGCGAGTCACGGACATAGGGCACTCCTCCCAATTATGGGACTGCGGGCGATTCAGTTGGGGCCTTTACGTCCTCAACGTCCCGCTGTCCCGGTAGTTTCGCGCAATGATGCCGCGCGCGGCCAATTCGTCCAACTCCTCTTCCCGCAGACCGAGGTCTTCGGCGAGGACTTCGGCGCTGTCCGCGCCGACGGTCGTGGGCCCCGGGCGCAACGCCGGAGCGCCCGCACGCGCGAACTGCGGAAACGCGTTGTTGACCACGACTTCGCCGAGGTCTGGGTCGGCGAGCCGCACGAGCGAGCCGCGAGCGACGATCTGCGGATTGTCCATGACCGACGCGATCGACTCGAGCGGGCCGACGGCACAGCCCGCACGGGTGAATGCCTCGATCGCGTCGTCTCGCGAGCGCGCCGAGCAGAATCCCTCGATCAGCGCGTCAAGCGCTGCGCCGTTGGCAACCCGCTCGACGTTCGTGCGGAAGCGCGGATCTGCGACCAGCGCATCGCCGCCGATCGTGCGCAGCACACGCTCCGCGACTTCTTGCGTGCTGCCGGAGAGCGCGACGTAGCCGCCGTCGGCGCAGCGATACGCGCCGCGCGGCGCGGTGTCTTCCATGCGATTCCCCAACCGCGCGTGGAGCGTGCCGTTCGCGGCGTACTCGGTGATCTGCGACTCGACCAGCTTCATCACCGCTTCGTAGATGGCAAAGTCGATCACGTCGCCGTCGCCGGTGCGCAGCCGCCGAGCGTACGCAGCGCAGACGGCGGCGGCGGCGGCTTGCCCGGCCATGACGTCGGCGAGCGGGAACGCCGGCAGCAGCGGCGGCCGGTCGTCGTACCCGGAAACGGCGGCGATGCCGGTCATCGCCTCGGCCAGCGTTCCGAACCCGGCCCGGTCGCGATACGGCCCGGTCTGTCCGAACGCCGTCATGCGCAGGACGACCAGATGCGGCGCCGCCGCCAGCATGCGCTCCGGCGAGAGGTTCCACTTCTCGAGCGTCCCGGGCCGAAAGTTCTCGATGAAGATATCGAACGTCGGCAGCCAGCGCAGCAGCAGCGCCTGAGCGCCGGCATGATGCAGGTCGAGCGCGACGCTGCGTTTGTTGCGCCCGAGCGCCTTCCAATACAAGCCGATCCCGTTCTTGCGCGCGCCGTACCGGCGCACGTGATCGCCGTCGCCCGGACGTTCCAGCTTGACCACGTCCGCACCGAAATCGGCAAGCATCGCCGCGGTCGAGGGTGCGGCGATCATCGTCGAGCAGTCGAGAACGCGGACCCCCGCGAGCGGACCGCTCACCCGACGCGAACGGAGAGCATCGAGACATCCATGCGCGCTACCTCTCGCTCGACGACCAGGATTTCCTGGCAAGCCGTCGGAGCGTTCAGGGTCAATAGAGGGAGCTTAGGGGCTTATACCGCCAAGCAATGGCACCCCCACGGAATTCATTGTCTTCGACGCCCAACGCACCGTCGTGCATCGATCACACGTCGCCGATGTGATACGGCGCGTGCCTGCGGAGCGTTCCGATCAACCGACGCGCACGGAGAGCATCGAGATCGAACCGCCGTCGGTGCCCTCCACCGGGAATGCGAGCGCATCGCCGTCGCGGCGAGCGCCGAGGACGTACAGCAGCGGCAGATAGTGCTCGGGCGTCGGAACCGACAGCATCGCGTCGCGGCCGAGCGATTCGTAGTCGACCAGCGGACCAACGTCGCGCGACTCCATCAACGCGCGCGCCTGCCGTTCGAAGCGCACGGCCCAGTCGAACGGTTCGACGGGATGACGGCCCCACGCGAACGCGTGCAGGTTGTGCACGAGGTTGCCGCTGCCGACGATCAGCACGCCTTCGTCACGCAACGGCGCAAGCCGCCGCCCGAGATCGTAGTGAAACGCCGGCGGCTGCGTCTCGTCGATGCTGAGCTGCACGACCGGAACGTCGGCATCCGGGAACACGTGGCGCAAGACCGACCACGTGCCGTGATCGAGTCCCCACTCGCGGTCGCGCACGACGGGCGTCGGCGCAAGCAGCTCCTGCACTCGCGAGACGAGCGCGGCGTCGCCCGGCGCCGGATAGCGCACCTCGTAGAGCTCGCGCGGAAAGCCGCCGAAGTCGTGGATCGTGTGCGGCTTCGCCGATGCGGTGGCCGCCAGCGCCGGAACGAACCAGTGCGCCGAGATGCAGAGCACGGCGGCAGGCTGCAGTCCCGCGCCGATCGTGGCCCATGCTTGCGTGTACGCGTTGTCTTGCAGCGCGTTCATCGGGTTGCCGTGCCCGAAGAAGATCGCCGGCTGGACGCTCATGCGCTCAGGTCCGCGTCCGACGAAATCTTCTCCTCGCGTTCCGCGCCTCAGTGCGGCTGCGCCGGTGTATCGGCCGCGTCCCGCATCGCGCGCATCATCGCGTGCAGTTTCTCCGGCGCGACCGAGACCCGGACGATGAACCCGCCGGCGCTGCCTCCCGAACGCATGCCGGCTGCTCCAACCTGCGGACCTCCAGGCGGCGGACCACCAGGCGGCGGACCGCCGGGGGCGGGACCGCCGGGCGGCGGAATCCCGGGCGCTCCGGGCGGCGGACCGCCGGGCGGCGGACCGGCGCCGTCGGGACCGCCCCTGCGCATCGGAACACCGAGCTTGGCCCGTTCCGCCAGGACCGCCTTCGTTTCCTCAGGCGTCAGAATCGCATCGATCTGCTTCGCGGCATCGATCGGATTGGTCAGCGTCCCCGCGTTCAGCTTGTCCACGATCGCCTGGACCTGCGCCCGATGGTCAGCGCTCAGATCCGCGAACGCCGCCGTGCGCGCCTCGGTGCGGGCACGTTCCGACTGCGCCCGCATCTCCGGGGACCCCGCACCGGCACCCGGACCCGCCGCCGGTTCCGCGGCGGCTGCCAATGGAATCGCCGCCGCCAGCCCAAAGGCCAGCAGCGAAAGCTTGATCTTCATATGCTGAGCGTACGCGCGTCGCCGGGGAAAGGCCTAGGAAACGGCCCAGGGCCGGCAGACGTCGCCCAGCGTCCAAGCCTAACGCCGGTTCGAACCGCTCACGAAGGCCACAATCTCCTCGCACCGAATCGACCGCGGCGCATGCCCATAGCCGTCGTCACCGGCGCCGCATCGGGGATAGGGCGCGCCCTCGCCGTCGCCCTTGCGCGCGACGGGCACACGCTGGCACTCGCCGATCGCAACGCGGCGGGGTTGGAAGACACGATCGCGCTGCTGCACGATCGCTCGATCGCGCGCTCGACGGTGCTCGATGTCGCGCAGCAGGGGGAGATGGAAACGTTCGCGCGCGAGGTCACGCAGCGTCACGGCCGGGTCGACCTGCTGGTGAACAATGCGGGCGTGTCGATCGCGGGATCGGTTGCGGAGCTCACGACGGACGAGATGGCGTGGGTGATGAACATCAACTTTTGGGGCGTCGTCCACGGCGTCAAAGCATTTCTCCCAGCGATGCTGGCGCTGTCGTCCGGCACGATCGTGAACGTGTCGAGCGTGTTCGGGTTGTGGGGCCCGCCGGGGCAGTCCGCCTATGCGGCGAGCAAGTTCGCGGTGCGCGGTTTCAGCGAGTCGCTGCGCGCGGAGCTGCATGGAACGGGGGTCCACGTGATGACCGTCCATCCCGCCGGAATCAAAACGCAAATCGCGCGCTCGTCGCCCATCGCCGCGGCCGCCGATCGCGCTGCGGCCGAGCGCAGGCGAGAGGACTTCGAACGGCGCCTGCTCACGATCCCGCCCGAAACGGCGGCCAAAGCGATCCTGGACGGCGTGGCGAAACGCCGCGACCGCGTGCTGATCGGGGGCGACGCCTATCGCATCGACCTGCTCACCCGCCTGTTCGGACCACGCGGATCGCGCATGCTCGGCGCCGCCGCGCTGCGCGGCGCCGCGAAGAACGGGACGTAACTTTGAATCGATCGCTCGATGCCGAGATCATCATCATCGGTGCCGGCTTCGGCGGCCTCGGAATGGCGATCCAGCTAAAGCAGCACGGTTTCGACGACCTGCTGATCCTCGAGCGCGCCGGCGAAGTCGGCGGAACCTGGCGCGACAACACGTACCCGGGCTGCGCGTGCGACATCCCCTCCACGCTGTACTCCTACTCGTTCGAGCCGAACGCGGCGTGGACGCGCGTCTTCCCGCGTCAGAGCGAGCTGTGGGACTATCTGATCCGGTGCTCGGAGAAATACGGGCTGCGCTCGCACATCCGCTTCGGCAGCGAACTCGCCGAGGCGCGCTACGACGATGCGGACGCGACGTGGCGCGTGCGCACGACCGACGGAGGGGAGCTTGCGAGCCGCGTGCTCATCTCGGCGATGGGCCCGCTCAATCGCCCCAACGTTCCGGCGATCCCCGGACTCGAGCGCTTCGCGGGGACGCGCTTCCACAGCGCGCAGTGGGACCCGGCAATCGACCTGCGCGGAAAACGCGTCGCGGTGATCGGCACCGGGGCGAGCGCGATCCAGATCGTGCCGGAGATCGCGCCGCTCGTCGAGCACCTCACCGTCTACCAGCGCACGCCGCCGTGGATCATCCCGCGGCTCGACAAAGCGATCCGGCCCCGGCAGCGCGCGCTGCGCCGCTGGATTCCGGGCTACGCCTGGGCGATCCGGACCGCGCTGTATTGGATCCTCGAGGTTCGCGCGTTCGGTTTCACCGTCAAACCGGCGATGCTCCAGCAGCGCGAGGGCATCGCCTTGCGCTTCCTGCACAGCCAGGTCGCGGATCCCGCGCTGCAGCGCGTCCTCACGCCGGACTACCGGATGGGCTGCAAACGCGTGCTGCTCTCCGACGACTACTACCCGGCACTGCAGCGGCCCAACGTCGAGCTGGTGACCGCGCCGATCGCGCAAATCGACGAACGCGGCGTGCGCACGGCCGACGGCGCGACGCGCGAAGCCGACGTCCTGATCCTGGCGACCGGCTTCCGCGCGACGGCCGGCGTCGTCCCGGCGCGCGTGTTCGGCCGCGGCGGCGCCGAGCTCGCCGACGCGTGGCGCGACGGGATGGAAGCCTACCTCGGCACGAGCGTGGCGGGCTTTCCCAACCTGTTCACGATCATCGGACCGAACACGGGGCTCGGCCACAACTCGATGGTCGTGATGATGGAAGCGCAGTATCGCTACGTGCTCGATGCGCTGCGCCTAATGCGCCGGCGCGGACTGCGCGCGCTCGACGTGCGGCCCGCGGTACAGGCAAACTTCAACGAACGGCTGCAGCGCCGCATGCGCGGCACCGTCTGGGCGTCGGGCTGCAGCGCCTGGTATCAGGACGAGAACGGCAAGAACACGACGCTGTGGCCGGGTTTCACGTTCGCCTACCGCTGGCTGACGCGTCGCTTCCGGCCGGAGCGCTACGAGCTGCACGAAAGGACGCCCTGATGCTCGACGCACGGATCGCGGTGATGCTGTGGGTCGCACGGCGCACCGGCCGCAGCTTTCGGCCCGACGTCTCGGTCGCGGCCCTGCGCGCAACCTACGCCGAGATGAACCTGCGCTTCGGCCTCCCGAACGAGGGCGGGGTCACGACCGAGGACCTCGCGATCCCGACCGGCGACGGCACGATCGGCGCGCGACTCTATCGGCCCACGGTCATCGCGGACGCGCTGCCGCTGCTGGTCTTCTTTCACGGCGGCGGCTACTGCATCGGCGACGTCGCCAGCTACGATCACCTCACCCGGTTCTTTGCGCGCGAGGGGCGGATCGCGGTTCTCTCGGTCGACTACCGGCTCGCACCGGAGTTTCCGTTTCCGTGCGGCCACGAGGACGCGTTCGCGGCGCTTGGCTGGGCACAGCAGAACGCCGCGGCGTTGCGCGTCGATCCGGCGCGCATCGCGGTCGGCGGCGACAGCGCCGGCGGCGGCCTCGCGGCGGCGCTGAGCGCGCATGCGCCCTCGCGCGGGATCGCGCCCCCGGCCTACCAGCTCCTGATCTATCCGTCGGTCGATCGCGAGCACGACTTCCCTTCGGCCCGCCGCTACACCAAAGACCTCCCGCTGACGCCCCAGACGATCGACTGGTTCGCCCAGCGTTTCTTACGCGACGGCGCCGACGCGCACCACCCACTGCTCGCGCTGCTCGCGGGTCCGCACCCGGAGCAGCTTCCGCCGACGTACCTCCTCGCCGCGCAATACGATCCGCTGGTCGACGAAGGCCGCGCGTACGCCGATCGCCTGCGCGACGCCGGAGTCCCGGTCGTCTACGACCTGCGCCCGACGCTCCCGCACGCGTTCGTCAACATCGCCGGCGCGGTCCCCGCCGCCCGCCGCGCCCTCCGCGACGCGATCACCCGCACCGCGAAAACGTTGTCTACGTGAGCGCGGATTGCGCCGCCGCGAGGCGGGCGATCGGGACGCGGTACGGCGAGCAGGAGACGTAGTCGAGGCCGACCTCGTCGCAGAACGCGACCGAGGACGGTTCGCCGCCGTGTTCGCCGCAGATCCCGATCTTGAGATCGGGGCGCGCGGCGCGGCCGCGTTCGACGCCCATCCGCATCAGCTCGCCGACGCCGACGCGATCGAGCACTTGGAACGGATCGTCCTTGAGGATCTTCAGCTCGAGGTAGTGCGGGATGAAGCTGGCTTCGGCGTCGTCGCGGCTGTAGCCGTACACGGTCTGGGTGAGATCGTTCGTCCCGAAGCTGAAGAACTCGGCGATCGACGCGAGCTCGTCCGCGACGACGCATGCGCGCGGCAGCTCGACCATCGTGCCGATCCGATACTCGACATTGCAGCCGCCGTGCTCGGCGATCACCGCGTCGGCGACGGCCTTCGCCGCGTCGTAGGTGACCTGCATCTCTTCACGCGTGCCGACCCCGGGGATCATCACGTCCGGCCGCGCGTCGATGCCGCGCGACGTCAGCTCGCAGGCGGCTTCGAAGATGGCGCGCACCTGCATCGCGTAGATCTCGGGGTAGAGGATGCCCAGGCGGCAGACGCGCAGGCCGAGCATCGGGTTCTGCTCGTGCAGCGCGCGCACGCGTCCGAGCACGCGCATCTTGTCGACGTACTCCGGGTCGCTCTCGCCCTTGGTGAGGCGCAGCTCCGTCGTCTCGACGAGCAGCTGCTCCATCGAGGGCAAGAATTCGTGCAGCGGCGGGTCCAGCAGGCGAATCGTCACGACGTTGCCGGCCATCTCTTCGAGGATCCCGGCAAAGTCGGCGCGCTGGAACGGCAGCAGCTGCGCGAGGGCCTCCGCCCGGGCTTCGGGCGTGTCGCTGATGATCATGCGCTGGACGACCGGGAGGCGATCGGGCTGCATGAACATGTGCTCGGTGCGGCATAGGCCGATTCCGGTCGCACCGAGCTCGCGCGCTTTGCGCGCGTCCTCCGGCGTGTCGGCGTTCGCCCAGACCTGCAGCCGCATCGCCTCGTCCGCCCAGCCGAGAAACTCGGCCAGCCACTCGGGAAGCTTCGAGGGCGGCGGGATCAGGTTGAGGTGGCCGACGATCACGTTGCCCGTCGTACCGTCGATCGTGATCCAATCGTCTTCGCGCAGCACCGTCCCGCCGATCGTCGCGGTACGGTTGCGGCGGTCGATCACCATCGCATCGAAACCGGCGACGCACGGGCGTCCCATGCCGCGCGCCACGACCGCGGCGTGCGAGGTGGCGCCGCCGCGCGCGGTGAGGATGCCTTTGGCGGCGATCATCCCGTGCACGTCGTCGGGAGCGGTTTCGACGCGCACCAGGATCACCGGATCGCCCGCCGCGCCGCGCTCCGCCGCCTTGTCCGCATCGAACACGATCTGTCCGGTCGCCGCGCCCGGCGAGGCGTTGAGTCCTTTGCCGGCGATCGCATACGTCTGGCTCGGATCGATGCGCGCGTGGAAGAGCTGGTCGAGCGAGTCGGCGTCGACGCGCCGCAGCGCCTCTTCCTTGGTGATGATCCCTTCGTTGACGAAGTCGAGGGCGATGCGGACGGCCGCTTCGGCGCTGCGCTTCCCGCTGCGCGTCTGCAGCATGTAGAGCTTGCCGCGCTCGACGGTGAACTCCAGATCCTGCATGTCGCGGTAGTGGGTCTCGAGCTGGTGCGCGAACGCGACGAACTGCGCGTAGATGTCGGGCTGGCTGGACTGCAGGTCGGAGATCTTCATCGGCGTGCGCGTCCCGGCGACGACGTCCTCGCCTTGCGCGTTGCGCAGGTACTCGCCGAAGAGGAGCTTCTCGCCGGTGTTCGGATCGCGCGTGAACGCGACGCCGGTCCCGGAGTCGTCACCGAGATTTCCGAACACCATCGAGCAGATGCTGACCGCGGTGCCCCAATCGTCCGCGATCTTGTTGAACTTGCGATAGTCGATCGCGCGCTTGGAGTTCCATGAATCGAACACCGCGCCGATCGCGAGCTCGAGCTGCTCGTAGACGTCTTGCGGGAACGGGTCGCCGGTGTGGATGCGCACGATCTCGCGGAACTGCGCGATCACCTCTTTCCAACGATCCGCGCCCAGCTCCGGGTCGGTCGCGACGCCGGCCTTCTGCTTCGCCTCGTCGACGACGCGGTCGAACTGCTCTTTCTCGATCCCGAGCACGACGTTGCCGAACATCGCCATGAAGCGCCGGTAAGCGTCGTAGGCGAAGCGGTCGTTACCGGTCAGCCTGGCCAAGCCCGCGACGGTCTCGTCGTTGAGGCCGAGGTTGAGGATCGTGTCCATCATCCCGGGCATCGAGACCCGCGCGCCGCTGCGCACCGAGACCAGCAGAGGGTTCGCGGAGCGGCCGAACTGCTTTCCGGTCCGCTCTTCGAGACGCTCCATCGAGGCGCGAATCTCTTGGGGCAGCCCGTCGGGCAGCCGGCGACCGGCTTCATAGTAAGCCAGGCACGTCTGGGCCGTGATCGTGAAGCCCGGCGGGACCGGGAGCCCGGCGCGGGTCATCTCGGCGAGGCCGGCGCCCTTGCCGCCGAGCACATCCTTCATCTCGCCGGAGCCCTCTTCGAAAAACCAGATCCGCTTCGTAACGGGGGCCTCGACCCGTGAATGCGCTAGGACCGCCTCGGACACCGAACTCTTCCCTTCCAGGGCAGGCGTGCTTGGAAATTGATTATAGCGTCGCGTCCGAGCGACGGAAGTTTTTTCCATCTGGTCCATGCGAGGAAAGATTCCCTTGCTTCCAGCGTTTTAAGCAACCGGAAATGGTGGCAGCCGAGCAAGGCTAGCGAGCGTCGTGAAAGATCAGACCGAGGGTGAGGCGCTCTCCATCGTGCAGCTCGCTGACGCCGTGCCGGAATCGGGACCGGAAGAACCCCCGGCTGCCGCGGACGGGGCGGACGGCGTTCGGAAACACCACCGCGTCGCCTTTGGCCATCTGGACGACGTGAACGAGGCTCTGCTTTCGGGGCCGCTGCTCGACGAGCACGAACTCGCCGCCGCGAAAATCCCGCCCCGGCTCGCCGAGCAGAACCGTCGCCTGAAGCGGGAACGCGACGTCCCCGTAGACGTCCTGATGGAGCGCGTTGTGATCGCCGGCACGGTACCGCAGCAGCAGCGGCGTCGGACGGGTCTGGCCGTGCTCGGCGCAGCGCCGCAGCATTTCTTCGAGGTCCGGCGGGTAGCCGGCGGGCTCGCCGAGCGCCGCCGCCCAGCCGTTGGCCACCGGCGCCAGCTGCGCGTACAGCTGGGTCCGCAGCCGCGCGACCTCTTCGGGGAGCGGCGCGCCGAAATACTTGTAGACGCCGCGCCCGAAGCCGACCCGTTCCATCACGACGGTCTTGCGGAACGCCCGGTCGTCGTCGAAGAGCGCGCCGATCTGGGCGCAGCGCGCCGGGTCGAGGAACGACGGGATCACGGCATACCCGCGCTCGTCGAGCGCGTCGCGCAAAGTCATCGGCCGATCGTACCGCGGCGCGCCCGCGGCGCCGCTCCGTCCGTTGCTCCGTCGTTCGTCGCGGCGGCGCGGACGCGGGCGCGGTGAGCTGCGACCTTGGCGACGTTGCCGCACGTCTCCATGCTGCACCAGCGGCGGGGCGCCCCACGCGACGCCGAGAGCAGCAGCGCCCCGCAGCCCTCGAGTTCGCACCGAACCAGCCGGTCGCGGCGGGCCGCGGCGACGTCGATCGCATCGGCGGCGATGCGCCCGAGCGCGGCGTCGACCGGGTGGTCAGTGGTCCAGCGCACGCGCAGCGGCGGTCCGTGCAGGGCCGGGGTAGCCAGGGCGCTCGCCCGCGCGGTCTCGTTGATTGCCGCGACGTCGGCGCGAGGCAGCGCCGTGCCGGAAGCGAGTGCCGCGAGGACCGCGGCGATCGACTCCCTCAGTGCTCGGGCGGCGCGCAGCTCCGCCGCCGTCGCGTGCGTTCGCCCGTCGACCAGGCCGGCTTCGCGAAGCCACGCGTCCAGCGCCGCGGGATCGGGCAGCCGCTCCTCGCCCTGGGACGTGCGCCGGCCCAGGGTCCCGACGAAGTCGAGGGCCGGCGAGCCGCGATGAAAGCTGAAGCGAGCTGGCACGGCCTGATGATACACCACTTGACGTAACCTGTCTAACGCGTTACCGTCCAACGCATGCCGCTGGTCAGAATCACCGCTCGCGATTCCCGCTCGAACGCCGTGCTCGACGCGCTCGGCGACGCCGTGCACACGGAGCTCGTCGAGACGATGGGCGTTCCGCCCGACGACCGCTTTCAGATCCGCTCACGCGTGCCGGCCGAAGAACTCGTTGCGGACCCGAAGTATTTGGGCATCGAACGCCGCGACCCGGTGATCGTGGAGATCAGTTTGCGCGCGGGCCGCACCGTCGAGTTGAAGCGCGCGTTCTACGCGCGCGTCGTCGAACTCGCCGGCGTCCGTCCCGAAGACGTGATGATCGTGCTCAACGAAAACGGCCCCGCCGACTGGTCGTTCGGCAACGGAATCGCGCA